>JAUIJG010000225.1 GCA_030431355.1 bacterium | reverse complement strand
TAGCTTATACCCTATCTATGAGGTCACGGATGATGGCTCAAGCTTTGGCGGCACCTAAGGTCGATTTCGACCGGAAATGGCAACTCTGGATTGATGGCAACTTTCGTGATGGCAGCTCCGAACGAGAACTGATCAATCCTGCCGATGGAAAAGTTCTAGCTAAAGTGCAAGAAGCGGACCAGTCCCTGGTCGAAGAAGCGATTGTCAGCGCAAGAAAAGCCTTCGATGAAGGTCCCTGGAGAAAGATGAACGCCTCCGAAAGGGCGGCCATTCTCTTTAAAACAGCCGATCTTATCGACAAGAGAGCCGCTGAGCTGGCAGAGATAGAAACACTTAATGGCGGTAAGCCTATTCGAGAGTCGGTCTTCGATATAGAAGATGCGGCTGCTTGTTTCAGATACTATGCGGGGCTTGCCACCAAGCCATCCGGCTATACAGTGGAAGTACCAGCACCATCAGTGACATCAGTGGTGCGCGAGCCTATCGGTGTCTGTGGCCAGATTATTCCTTGGAATTATCCGCTCCTCATGGCTGTTTGGAAACTTGCGCCAGCACTCTGCGCCGGTAACACCTGTGTTCTCAAACCATCTGAATACACACCGCTAACAGCCATCGTTCTGGCGGAACTTCTACAAGAAGCCGGTCTTCCAAACGGGGTTGTGAACTTAGTTCTAGGTGATGGTCCCACTGTGGGTCAGACAATTGCGGAGAGCAATCTAGTAGACAAATTGGCTTTTACCGGAAGCGTCAGAACAGGGAAAGCCGTAGCTCAAGCAGCTTTATCCAACCTCAAAAAGGTAAGCCTCGAGTTGGGAGGCAAGTCACCAATGGTGGTGTTCGGAGATTTCGATCTGGATATCGCCGTCGACTACGCGCTATTTGCAATCTACTGCAACGCAGGTCAGGTATGCTCGGCGGGTTCCAGACTTGTGGTGGAAGATACTATCTACCACGACTTTTTACACCGCCTCTGTGAAAGAGCCAAGAAGATCAAAGTAGGTCCTGGTATTGATCCGGCTACAGAGATGGGTCCTCTGGTCAATGACAAACAATTAGCCAGGGTCATGGACTACATCGAGATTGGTCAAAGAGAAGGTGCTCGGCTGGAGACCGGTGGACAGAGCCTGCAAGGGAAGTCCTTCGACAACGGCTATTTCGTCAGCCCCACCGTATTCAGTGACACCAGACCGGATATGAGAATCGTACAGGAAGAGATATTTGGTCCTGTTGTGGTAATGCAGCGCTTCTCAACCGAAGAGGAAGCTCTCAAGCTGGCGAATGACACATCCTATGGTCTGGCCGGAGCGGTCTTCACCAACGATATAACCAGAGCGCACCGGGTTATCAACGGTATGAGAGCCGGAATAACCTGGATAAACGGATACCACAGCACTTACAACGAATGCCCCTGGGGCGGATACAAACAAAGCGGCTGGGGTAGAGAACTGGGTCCCCATGGACTTGAAGCCTACACAGAGCTAAAACAGATAAATGTGAATATGGAACCATATTCGGTGAACTGGTTCGAAAACTAAGCGCAAACCGGCTTAAAGAACCAACCCACCTGCTCTCCAGGTACTGTACCTTAGCTCGGTGCGTCTATGAAGAAGGAGGATGCTGATTGTAAGCAGTCAGCATGCGAATCAATTCAGGAGCTTCAATTCGGTGGCAATGTTGCAGATATTAATAAGGATAAGTAATATTTTAGCCGCGCACCCTTCAGCTCTTCCTGCCAGGTGAGCCGGATCGAGAACGCTTGACATCAAGCGAATCTAATCACCAACCCAGGAACACCTTGGCATGTTCCGCCATCATGATAAAATGGCGCCGAGGCTCGTACTCAAGCTCCAGAGTTGGTGCACTTGATTCGAATCTGTAGATTCAAAATTGAGCCCGTTCACCACCGGCAATTGGCGACCGGATTACCCTCTACAAAGCCCCCAGCTGGAAATAGGTTATTCGTGAAAGAGAAAAGATTCAAAAGACTGGTTTCTTCCTTCGCAGCAGCTTCGCTGATCCTGCTCGGCAACACGCTGCCGCTCAGCTCATCCTCACTAGTATGGGCCCAGGATTCCGGTGCACAGGAGAAGACATCCCTTTCGGATAAATCCTCACCGGTAATGGAAGCCGAAATTTCTGAGAATGAAAACGAAGCGGATGAACTCTCGCCAAAACTAATTGAAGAGCAGGCCCAGGCTGACGACTCGAAAGGGGAAAGCACCGCCACCCTCAGCGTGGACGACATACAGATTCAGGGCAATCGACTGGTACCGACCGAAGCTATTACCAACGTCCTGAAAACAAAGCGCGGTGACAGATTCGATCGCGGTCAGATTCTTGACGACCTGCAAGCGATTAACGAAATGGGCTACTTCGACGACAAGTCTCTGCAAGTAGTGCCGGAGAAAACCTCCAGCGGAGTGCTTCTCAAGATTCGCGTGGTGGAAAACGCGCCGGTAACGCAGTTTTCCTTCCAGGGCAACAACGTAATCGATTCGAAAGAGATATCCAAAATATTTGCCAACCAGCTCGGTAAACCCCAGAACCTGAACCAGCTCTCCCAGTCCATAGAGAAGTTGGAAGAGCTTTATCACGACAAAGGCTTCCTTCTTGCCAGGGTTACCGACGTCAAAGACTATCCCGATGGAAGCGTCGCTCTGAAAATCAATGAGGGAGAAGTAGCCAAGATTGAAATCGCGGGCAATAGAAAGACGAAAGATTACATCGTCAGAAATGCCATCAAAATCCAGGAAGGTTCGGTCTACAACGAAGCGCAGCTCACCCAGGATCTGAAAGAACTTTATGGCCGGGGTTACTTCCAGGACATAAGAAGAAGTTTGCAGCCTTCACCGGAAGACCCAAATAAGTTCGTCCTCAAAGTGGAAGTGGACGAAAAGCGTACTGGTTCAGTCGGACTCGGCGGTGGTGTCGATTCGGTGGCCGGTCCTTTCGGCTCCCTGAGCTTCTCCGACGCCAATTTCCGCGGCAAAGGTCAGGTTGTATCTTTCAACGGTCAGGTAGGCTCCGGAGTTTTCGGAAACATAAACAACTCCATAAATAACGGCGGCAACGCCTTTCTGCCTACCCAGCGCACCTATCAACTGGAAGCCAATTGGGTGGAGCCCCATCTACGAGGAACAGATACATCGCTTCAAGTCAGCGGGTTCGGGCGGAATTACGCCAGTCTTCTTATAGACCAAGCCCAGCAAAGATCCCTTGGAGCCAGTGTCACTCTCTCCAAACCATTGAAGAAGAACTTCCATCTCAACCTGGGGCTGATGGGCGAAAATACTCGACTCACAGACCTGGGCGATTATTTAAGTACCGGAGGTGCTCTGGAAAATATGGCCCAGAGGGCTCTCGATCTGGGCAAGGCAAGCACTATAGACGGAGCTAACGCCCTGGCAGGCACAGTTCGTCAGGACCAACTCAAGGGAGGAACCTTCTTCTCCTTGAAGCCATCACTGACATACGATACCCGGGATGCCTACATAGACGCAACCAAAGGAACCTTCGCAAAACTCTCCGCCGGCCCGTCTCTCGGTATTAACGGCAGCAGTTTCGCCAAAGCCGGCGCCAGTGTCAGTAAATTTATCCCCCTCGGTAAGTCCACAACCCTTGCCCTGAACATGCAGGGCGGCGGAGCGCTGGGCGGAATGCCTCAGTTTGCCCAATATCGCCTCGGCGGCTGGAACGGAATTCGAGGATACAGACAGTTTTCGGACCTGGGAACCGGAACATCGATGTTGATGGCCACCGCGGAAGTAAGAACGAGGCTGCCCCTGCCCAAGAGCTCGAAGGTCGCCAAAGTTATTGACAAGCATGTCAAAGCAGCAGCCTTCTTCGACATCGGCGGCGTATCCGGAAACGGACTATCCAACAGCCTTTTCGGTCGAACCAATATGGGTGCCTCGGTCGGTATCGGTCTGAGAGTCAAGCTTCCCATGCTCGGTCTGGTGCGTCTCGATTACGGTATCCCATTACTCACAGCAGCAACCGGTGGCTGGACACCGCGTTTCACCGTGGGATTTGGAGAGAAGTTTTAATAAGGTTAGAAACAAGACCGGGACCGCCGACGGAACAATGGTGTAAAATCGCCGATTGTCAGGCGTGTTTAGCTACAAATCAAGTATAAGACAGGAACGACGGAGAGAAGAATGCTCACAAAAGGCAAAATCGCTACTCTACTGAGTGCATTAATGATCGCAGGTACCACCACCATCAATCTGGCAGCCTCGGCCCAGACCGCCAACACCCAGAGAATCGGTGTTGTTGAACTGAAGACTGTTCTGGACAAATACCCCAAAGTGAAAGAGCTCGAGAAAAATCTAAAAGCTGAAGAAGAGCGTCTCCACAAAATGATCGAAAGAAGTAACAAAGACTTCCAGGTAGCTAAGAAAAACAAGAAGTCCAAAGAAGAGCTGCAAGCGCTTCAGAAGAAGCTTCAAGGCCAGATTGATCTGGAAGTAAGCAACTACCAGAAAAAACTGATAGCTAAAGACAAAATGCTCAAAGACGAGCTGATGGCTGCAATCAAAGCAGAAGCCAAAGCAAAAAATCTAGACACGGTTCTTGAGAAGAGCGTTATCCTCGTTGGCGGAACAGACATCACCAACGCTGTGGTGCAGAGAATAGCCGCTGCCCATGAGAAAAGCGACACCAAAACGAAATAGAACTTCGAGAACCCTCAATCAAATTCAATATTGGCGGTGTTTTCTATCGGAGGCACCGCCAGTATTTTTTCCAGATACCTTTCCAATCGTCTGCTAAACAGGCTCCATACAAATTTCAACAGGTGAAAAATCAATGAAACTTCCTATGCCAATGTCAGCCACCCAGATAGCCGGTTTTATAGGTGGAAAAGTTGAAGGCGACGGCAACACAACGGTTACAGGAATCGCAGTGGACCCGATGAGCGCCACCAGGGAAGATATCGCCCTTGTTACTGATGCAGCCCTTTTGAAAAGATTGGATGAATGCAAAGCGAAGATAGTCATTGTTCCCCAGGGAACCAGTTCCAAAGACGAAGAGCAAATCCTCATAACCGTAGAGCGGCCGAAACTGGCGATTCAAAAGATCTGTACCGCTCTCAAACCCCAGCGATTCCTCCCCGCCAAAGGCATCCATGAAACAGCGGTGGTGGATCCTTCGGCCGAAGTGTCCGAAGAAGCATCCATCGGTCCTTATGTGGTAATCGGTCCAAACAGCAAAGTGGGAGCTGGCACATTCATCCTCCCCCACACTGTGGTCGGCGGCAAGGTCACCATCGGCGACAACTGTCTTATCCATCCCGGATGTTTGATCGCCGATTATGTGAGAATCGGAAACCGGGTAACCTTACAACAAGGAGCCAACATCGGAGCCGATGGTTTCGGCTATACAACAGAGCGTCCCGCCAATGCCGAGCTGCTTACCAAAGGCAAGCGCGACCAGATGACCGATGACAGAAATCCCCTCCTTAAGATTCCTCAAATTGGCATAGTAATAATCGAAGACGATGTGGAAATCGGTGCTTGCGCCACCGTAGATCGTGCCACCATAGGCGCCACCGTAATCGGTCAGGGTACGAAGATAGACAACCTCGTACTGGTAGCCCATAACTGTCAATTCGGTCAGGACACCATCGTGGTCGGTCAAACCGCCGTCGGAGGTTCCTGCAAAATTGGCGACAGAGCAATTCTTGCTGGTGGCGTAAGGGTAAGCGACCATGTAAGAGTCGGCAAAGACGCCATTTTAGAAGGTTGCGCGGCGGTCATTCGTGACGTGCCGGAAAGAGAGATCCAGGTGGGCATGCCCGCTGTTCCAGCCAGGGACTTCTTCAAAGTCAACAACTACACGAAGAAATTGCCTAAGATGGCTTCCGAGATAAAAGATTTAAAAGAGCGTATTAATCAACTAGAACAGAGACTACTGGATAAACAATTACAGGAACAAGCCTGAATCAGGTAAAGAAATGCCCCAGACCACTTCCAACTCAATCCCAATTCTGGAAAATCCTGCCGCCACGCTGACAGGTCAGGGTCTCACTTCCAGGCAACCTGTTAGAGTAAATCTCTACCGAGCCGACAAAGGTAGTGGGATTTACTTTATACTTTCCCCCGGCGGCTTCGAAAATGCCGATACCGAAGAACGGCTTATGGTCAAAGCCCACGCCGATTCGGTAATCAGCACTACCCGCAATACCGCATTAGGAGAAGGTAAAGTAAGAGTTTGCTTCGTCGAACACATTCTATGCGCGCTTGCCCTGGCAGGTATTGAGGACATGTACATAGAGGTTCTCGGACCAGAGTTACCCATGGGAAACGGAAGCTGCGACCTGTGGATTGAACTGCTCAAAGAGAGTAACTTGCTCAATCCCATCCCGGAACCTTCTATCGAGCTGAATCAACCGATCATATTGAAAGACGGTCAACGCAGCCTGATGGCTCTCCCGTCCGATCGTTTTTCAGTGACTTACCTGCTCGACATGAAACATCCGAAAATCGGAAAGATGTGGGGAAGCTGGAGCCATGGAGAAGATATGAATCTGGTGGCGGAAGCCAGAACTTTCGGTCCTCTTATCGAACATCAGATGCTCGGTTTCGACAAAGATGTGGTGAGCTATACAAATGACGATTTCACAATGCCACTGAAGTCGCCGGACGAGCCGGTGCGACATAAACTCCTGGATGTTATCGGCGACTTGATGCTATGTGGAGTCAATCCTCTAGCGATTAAGGCAGACTTTATAAGTATTCGGGGCGGTCATGCAATCGATGTCGAGATGGCTAAACGGCTCAAAGAAGAACTTGAGAATTCTCACTGATTTTGGGAAGTCCCGCTGATTTAAGAAGTATCAAATTGAATGAGGTCAATCGTGCAAAAAGCTAAACTCGCAAAACTAGCCATTACCCTGGGAGTATCTGGGTATTCAAAACGCCCTGCCGGTTATCGGTCAGGAGAAACAAGTTACCAGCAAAAGCTCAACCAGCAAAAGCTCAAAAGGAATAGCCCTGACCATATACAACCAGAATTTTGGACTGGTGAAGGATGTTAGAGAAGTCGAGTTGGATAAGGGAATCAACTTTTTGCGCTTCGCCGATGTGGCAGCCGCCATCGATCCCACAACTGTGAACTTCTTATCGCTAACCGCGCCTAATTCAGTGGTTGTCAGAGAACAAAATTACCAGTATGACGTGATGGACAGAGATACCATCCTGAACAAATTGGTTGGAGAGACCATTACTCTAAAGCGGTACACAAATAGCGGCGGCACCGTGGAGACCACCGGCGAATTGCTCAATCCGCCCATTGTCACCATAGTTGATACCAATGGCAATCCTCGCACCAAGCATTCAGGCATAGTCCTCAAAACCAGTGAAGGCATTGTAGTCTCACCCGGTGGAGAGCTGAACATCTCTAAATTGCCGGCAGACCTGGTCCCGAAACCGGCGTTGCTCTGGAAGCTGGAAGCCACCAGGGGCGGAGTGCACGACACAGAGATCAGCTACCAGACAAAAGGCATTAAATGGCGGTGCGACTATGTCGCCGTGGCCAATGCCGACGACACAAAAGCCGATCTTACAAGCTGGGTTACCATCGACAACAAAACCGGCACATCCTACAAAAACGCCGCTCTAAAGCTCCTGGCAGGAGATGTTCACCGGGTAACTCCATCGGCGCCCAGACATCGTTCCTATATGATGAAGACCGCCATGGCCGAATCAGCCATGCCCAATCAGTTTTCAGAGAAGACCTTCGCCGAGTATCATCTCTATAGCCTGGCCGGAACCACCAACGTGAACAATAACGAGACCAAACAGATGAGTCTCTTCAACGCTAACGGTGTACCAACTAAGAAACTCTATATTTTTGAACCCCAGGGCAGTAACAGGGGTGTATACGGTGGTCAGAACAACCAGAAAAAAGTAAACGTAAAACTGGAGATAGACAATACCCAGAAAAACAATCTGGGCATGGCTCTTCCTAAAGGAAAGGTCCGAGTTTATAAAAAAGACTCGGACGGTGCCCTGCAATTTGTCGGAGAAGACCTGATCGACCATACCCCCAGAGACGAAAAGGTCAGATTGTATATCGGCGACGCTTTCGACCTGGTGGGCGAGAGAAAACAGCTGGCCATGACCAGACCGAGCAAACGTGTTACCAGAGCCAGCTTCCAGATCTCATTACGCAACCACAAAGATGAAGATGTGGAGATTACCGCCATCGAGCATGCTTATGGAGACTGGAAGATAAAGTCATCCAGCCATAAATACAAGAAGACTAGCTCCACCAAATTCGAATTCACGGTCAAGGTGCCGAAAAGAGGCGAAACCCTTATAGATTATGAAATCGAGACCCGCTACTAAAAAATAGAGAGCCGGCCCTGCCTATTTCGCAGGTGCCAATCGGGCTAGCTTGAGAGTTAAC
>JAUIJG010000224.1 GCA_030431355.1 bacterium | reverse complement strand
AATTTCAGCAATTCTGCAACGTCAGTTTCGACCAAGACATAGAAATGTGGTGTGGTATTGAAACTGGTGATAGTGCCTTTAGCGATTATTTTGTCACTATCTTTTGTTTCAAACAGAATTCCATCACCTGAAAAGGCGAAAATATGGATGATGGCATCAGCTCTTATGGGGTGGGGCATATTTTCGATGTCATCGCTAATGTTGTACAGAGGGTTTGGATTAGATGCTAAGCCAGCGCCAGATAATGTTTTCGCGCGCTTTTTCGGATTTACCTTTCTGGCGACAATATTTGCAATGATAGAAGAAGTTTTCACTCAATTCATGACTGACAATGCCATAATATATGGTGCCCCTATCGGAAAGGCATACATTACTCCCGGGCTTGATTATTGGGACACTGTAATGCATCATAGCGTAGTCGTATTTATTCCAATGTTCTTGATTGTCGCTTTTTGTTCAGAAAGATGGCAATTTAACCCAAAGGAAATATGTTTCTTGGTTGGGTTGACCGGGTTATTTGCGGAGATGACACAGAACCCGTTTAGCCTGTTTATGGGTTTTTGGATACTGGTTTACGGGTTCATGGTACTTCTGCCAGCGCAAATTTTTTACCAGGGAACATCTGAGCGAAAAGTGAGAAAGTGGTGGCACTATCCACTAACAATTGTCTTTGCGCTTATTGCAGCTGTGGTGGCTTCACTTGCAATTCATGGAATGTTTCCAGATCATCCAGACAACCATTTTAGTTGGATAAGTTCTGTTGAACAACGTAGTAGTTTACTTTTGACAAAGTCCCTTTAAAATAACCTCTATGGGTCTCTAGGCAGTGATCACATTCTCTCCGCAGTCGCTGCTGGACAAGTGATATAACTTAGTTAAGTAGTTGCTATCAATTTTCTCAATGGAACATTTGGATGCGAAGAAAACTTATACTGGTATTCAGTGCTTTAGGAGCGGGAGCCGCCTTGCTTGCTTTAGGGAACAAAGTATTGGCAAAATATGAAGAACCCAGCTACAAATTGCTTGAAAAAGCAAAAGACATTGAGATGCGACAGTATCCTTCGGTCTTAGCAGCGGAGATAGAAGTGGAAGGTTCTGGAGAGAAGGCTGCTAACCAAGCATTTAGAATTCTGGCAGGATATATTTTTGGCAAGAATGTTTCGCGTGAAAAGATTTCTATGACAGTGCCTGTAACACAGATGAACTCTTCAGAAAAAATAGCGATGACTGTTCCTGTGACATCGATAGCTGCAGAAGGTAAACTGATTATGCGGTTTTATATGCCTTCGAAGTATAGCCTGGATACACTACCTAAAGCCGTAGATAGTCGAATTAAGTTCGCGAAGCTTCCGCCTTCACGCTATGCGGTAATCAAATTCTCAGGTTTTGCTGGAGAAGATAACATTGCAAAACACGAGTTGAAACTCCGTAACTATTTAAGAAAAGTAGGAGTAAGTCCACAGGGCAAAGCAGTTAGAGCTTTTTACAATGCTCCATGGACCCTTCCATTCCTGCGTCGAAATGAAGTTTGGCTCCAGGTCGAAGTGACAGATTCAAAACCAAATTCAGACCCATTCACTTTAGATAAATGACTAGGTGGTTTTGTGATTATAATACTATAAAAAATAATAGAAATGACAAAAAGAAAAACTCCCGGTCAGGAGTTGGAATTCTGACCGGGAGTTGGAAATTAGGCTGAGGCAAAGCCCGATAAGTTTTTCTTTGCTGTTCTAAGAAGCCTTGAACAACAGGACCTCAGAGTCCGAGACTTTTGACCAGGCGGCAGAGCCAGCGCCAGAGAAAGAATTGTCCAGCGCAGGGATCTTGCTTGCCTGGATCAGCCGTCGGCTCTTCTCGCTGGCATTTGCCACCGGAGCCGATCATGCAGCACTCGCCTTCTCCTTCGCAGCAGCTCATGCCTTTCTCACCACAGATATGTTCTTCCTGTTCGGCTTCCGGCTCTGCGAGAACCTGGGCCTGGCGGACGGAGCGGATGTAGTTGAGGGCCGAGCCGGCCTTGAACCATTCCACCTGCTCTTCGGTCATGGTGTGCTGACAGGAGATGGTGTCACTGGTTCCATCCAGGTGGTTGATGGTCACCGAAACAGCATGGCCGGGCCTGAGGTCCTTCAGTCCTGTGACCCTGAACGTGTCTCCTTCCCGGATACAATCGTAGTCCGCCGGGTTCCGGAACGTGAGAGCCAGGATTCCCTGCTGTTTCAGGTTGGTCTCGTGGATGCGGGCGAAACTGCGAGCGATCACCACGCGGCATCCCAGGTGTCTGGGTGACATGGCGGCATGTTCGCGGCTGGAGCCCTCACCGTAGTTTTCATCCCCGATTGCGACCCAGCTCCGACCGGCAGCCTTGTACTGTCTGGCGATGGTCGTCAGCTTGCCCGATTCACCGGTGAACACGTTTGTTCCGTGTCCGGCTTCCTCGGCGAAAGCATTGTTGGCTCCCAGGAACATGTTGTCGCTGATTTTGTCGAGATGACCCCGGAAGCGCAGCCAGACACCGGCCGGTGAAATATGGTCGGTGGTGCATTTGCCTTCCGCTTTGAGAAGAACCAGAAGTTGATCCAGGTCTTCCCCATCCCAGGCTTCAAACGGTGTGAGCAGGTCCAGGCGAAGGCTGTCATCTTTGATGGAGACAGTTACAGCGGAGCGTTCGTCGGAGCTTTCCGGCGGCGCTATATAGCCGGTGACGCTGGTCTCGAAGCCGAATCGCGGCAGGTCTGCCGGAGGCGGCGGCGTGAGCATGAAGGGTCTTCCGTCTTCCCCTTCCAGGCTGTCCGTGAGCGGATTGAAAAGCAGGCTTCCGGAAAGCGCGAAAGCTGTCACCAACTCCGGGCTGGCGATGAAAGAGAGAGTGGCCGCGTTGCCATCGTTTCGGCGACGGAAGTTGCGGTTGAAGGAGGAGATAATGGCATTGGTCTCTCCTTCTTCGATGTCGTTCCGCTTCCACTGACCGATACAGGGGCCGCAAGCATTGGCGAGCACCTGGGCGTTGATCGCTTCGAAGGCAGCCAGTTGTCCGTCCCGTTCGATGGTGAGCCGAACTTGTTCGGAGCCTGGTGTGACCAGAAATCCGGTGGCGGCTTTGATACCATGCTGCTCAGCCTGCTCTGCCACAGCCGCTGCCCGGGTCATGTCCTCGTAGGAGGAGTTGGTGCAGCTGCCGATCAGGGCATAACGGAGGTCAGTCGGGTAGCCTTCCGCCAGCACCGCCTCTTTGAACTCGGAGATGGGGCGGGCCAGGTCGGGGGTATGGGGACCGACGATATGCGGCTCCAGGGTGTCGAGGTTGATCTCGATTACCTGGTCATAGTAGAGGTCGGGCTCTTGCTCCACTTCGGGATCCGCAATCAGGAAGGGGAAGTAGTGTTCCGCCAGGGCGGCAATCTCTTCGCGCCCGGTGTAGCGAAGATACTTGAGGGTGTGATCGTCGGTGGGGAAGATCGAGGTGGTGGCGCCCAGCTCGGCACCCATGTTGGTGATGGTCGCTTTGCCGGTGGCGCTGATGGAGCGAGCGCCGGAGCCGAAGTACTCGATGATGGCACCGGTGCCGCCTTTGACCGAGAGGATTCCGGCCAGTTTCAGGATCACATCCTTCGGGGCGGCCCAGCCGTTCAGTGAACCGGTGAGCTTTACTCCGATGATTTTCGGCCAGCGCACGCCCCAGGGTTCTCCTGCCATGGTGAAGGTGGCATCTGCGCCTCCGACCCCAATGGCCAGCATTCCCAGACCGCCTGCGTTGGGCGTGTGGGAGTCGGTGCCGATCATGAGGGCGCCGGGGAAGGCGTACTGCTCCAGGACAACCTGGTGGATGATGCCGGCACCTGGAGTCCAGAAACCGATATTGTATTTGGTGCTCATGGAGCGCAGGGCATCGTAGACCTCGTTGTTGGCACGCAGGGCTGCGTCCAGGTCCAGGCGAGCCCCGTTCTGGGCCTGTATCAGATGGTCGCAGTGCACGGTGGTGGGCACCGCCACTTCATCCATGCCGACCTGCATGAACTGCAACATCGCCATCTGGGCTGTCGCATCCTGCATGGCGACGCGGTCGGGTTTGAGGAAGGCATAGGTTTGTCCGCGCACCGGAGCAAAGTCTTCCCTGGTCTCGCCTTCAAAAGAGTGCAGATGCGCTGTAAGGATTTTCTCCGCCAGGGTGAGAGGCCTGGCGAAACGTAGTCTGGCGCTGCGATAAGCTGCGGCCAGACCGGTATAAAGTTTCTGAACATCTTGAATAGATACTTTTCTTTGCGCCATAGATGTCTCCATTTATGATTGCTTGTTAAAAGATTGATTGAGTACCAATGCCCCTGAGGGCAGTTTCTCGCTGCAGTAATTGGGCGTGCGAATCAGGAGGCGAGTTTCGTCGAATAGGCGGGGATCAGCTCAATCAGCTTGTTTTCACAGGCTTCGAGATCTCCGGATTCGATGTCCTCGAAGAAGGCGCGTGCTCGGAGAAGGGCGTCATCGCTCTTTCGATGCCTTGTCTCGAGCTGCCACTCCCTGCACTTGCTGCCGCGGATTCGCCAGCGATGGCCCAGGACATGGCCGAAAACATACTTTGCCCTTTCCATGTGGAAAGGAGAGGTGATGATGTAGAGAGTCCCTGGCTCCTGGCTCTGGAGGTAGCGTCGGCTGGTGAAGATGGCATTGCCGAGGGTGTCGAAAGACTGATCTTCAAGGAGAAGAGGGGTCTCGATGCCCTGGGCTCTGACAATCTCCGCCATAACCGAAGCTTCGGTTTTGCCATGTTCGCCGTGGTCCAGAGGTGAACGGGAGCCGGAAAGAATAAGCGTCATCGGATGTTTCCGAAGAAAAGTCGCCGCGCGTTTGGCACGAAGTTCGGTAACCGGAGTAGCGCTGCCGTCCGATTGCAAACCGCTTCCAAGGACGACGGCAATTTTGTTTCTTTCTGTCATGTGCTTGTCTTTCAGAAATTAGACCTGGCTGTAATGATGTGTTCCAGCCGGCTGAAGTAATAGTGCGTGAACCCTCTCGGGTACAAGCAGAGCCATCTCCAAACAACTCCTCTACGCTCAGTAAGAACGAAGAAATCTCTGGGATGGCTTTTAATGGTGAACGTTTACTTAAATGAGTTAGTTAGAATGCTTCCGAAAATCTGAAAGTAAAATGCGCCAAAAGTTTATTCTGAATTCTAGAAATACATCCAGGATGATAAGTGCACTTTAAAGGGGAGTGTTTACTCCCTTGTTGTCATAGGGCTGGGGGCGGGGTTTTCTTAAGGCTTATTGGTGCTTGAGTTCGCCGTAATTGAATTCTGATTTGATTCTCTTGATATCTGTGGTGGTGCTGGATTAATCGGTTTGCGCAGTTCATTCATCCTGACAATAGTCACCGCCGGTGGTTGTCAAATATTTGTCGTGAGAATCAAGCTCTTTAGAACCGGATTTGACTCACTTGCCATCTGTCGGCAGCCGGAAAGAAGCATCTGGTCTTTGCAATTACTTCTCCAATATTCCCGGACTAGATACTATTGACTCGAATATCTCAGGCTCAAGTAGTTATGGTGTTTCCCAGTCTCCGCGCTGGATTCGCCTGATACAATGGGGAAATTACGTTAACAGCGCTTAAGTTTAATTTAGGTGGCAGGCGGCTCTCCGGGGGATATAGTGCTTTTCATTGGGACAAATTTGTCCTATTATCTAGATGTCATGAGAAGCCTGGACGAGGCAAATCGGCGTGAATTTGGCATTAATGCGTTCCTGATCTGCTATGAAATACCAAAGATCAGAAGGAAGGAAGCAAAATGAAGAATGTGATTGTTATGAAAGACGTGCGGAGAATTAGCGGAGTGATTCTAGCTCTATCGGCGATGGGCTTATTCATTGCCCCATCCGCCATGGCGGACTCTCTGTCGGGCGGTCCATTCCTCGGCGCCAACTCATCTTCTGCCGGTGGACCGGAGAATTCATCGTCGTTCACCACGGCGGGCAGCCAGGCTCGTTCCATGGGTCACAGTCAACAACATTCTAAAACCAACGGTATCGGACCTTCCCACTCTTACTCGGGTTCTACCTATACTCGCCCGGGCAGAGCAGGAGTCGGATATTACTCCAACCATAACTGGGATCAGAACCACAATAACAATTACTCCAATGGAGCATACCAACGCAGCAATGCCAGCGGACCGGCTAACCCGACGCCCAGTGCGGCACACAAACCGGTGGTTCAGAATTATATGGGCAGAAATACATCCCATACCGGCCAGGTAAACTATTACAGCTGGGGAATCAATAAGCTTAAGAGTAAGCGAACAATAAACCGCTAGAAAGAGCGGTCTCGCATCAAAAGCCTGTTAAGAGCCCCTCATGTGAGCGGGCTCTTTGTTTTCAGGCTGAAATTTTTGAGGAAAGTGAGGAAAGTAGAGAATGGAAATCAGGGTTCTTTCCGAGGATGATCTCGAGGACTATACCGAATTGAGGCTCAGGGCATTGAAAGAGGAGCCCGAGGCATTTGGTGCTTCCTACGAAGAGTCCAGCAAATTGTCCCGCGAGGAAGTGGCCGATCGTCTGGCAAGTTCGGATGATGGTTTTATCCTGGGCGCCTTTGATGAGTCTACCGGATTGCTCCTGGCCATGGTCGGCTTCTATCGCAATCGTCCAGCCAAGATGAAGCACAAAGGCGCTGTCTGGGGAATGTATACGGTCCCAGAGGCAAGGGGGCTTGGGGTAGGAAGGGCTCTCATGGTCGAACTCATAGAAAGAGCTAAAGTTATTGACGGGCTGGAGACGCTTTTGATCACAGTTGTGGTGGAAAATAAAGCAGCTTACAAGCTGTATAAGTCTCTTGGCTTCAAGGAGTATGCCATCGAATGCGGTGCCCTTAAGGTGGATGACAAATATCTGGATGAAGCGTTCATGAGTATGCCCCTTTCTTAAATTTTCTCATCCCTCTTGGAAACCAGGGTAAACCCTGTTGACCTGCTTGTTCTGGAACTTAGACTGGAGGGAGTTTCTTTTTCTGGCGAGGTGTATGGTAATGGCAGATAGACACCCAGTTGTGGTGCTCGAAGGAGCACGCACAAACGGACGAACGCGCCCTGGTTCCGGTTCCGGCTCCGGCTCAAAATCTAAAAAAGCGAGATTCAAGTTCCCTTTTTCCTTACCTGGTGAAAATATAGATTCAGGATTGGTTCGCATGCGAAGCGGTTCTGTGGCCAGGGTTTTAAAACTGGATGGAATCTGTCTGTTTTTTCTAAGCAATCCTGAGATATGCGATCGCCTGGGAAATGCAGTGAAGAAGCTCTTGAATCTGTGTCAGGTCGATTTGAAGTTTGTCTTGTTAAATTGGTCCGGCTCCGGGCAGAAGCCTTCAGCCGTATTGGATACGCCTGTTTCCGACGATAATCTTTATCTGGATTGGCTCAGGGACTATCAGGGCAAGTGGATTGATCGTCTTGGAGAAGGGCGTTCTCTTGTGAAATTAGAGCATTACCTGGTAGTCTCCCTGCCGGAGGAGGAATTGCTAGAATTTCCTGACTTTAAGTCGCGGCTGGCTGTACTGGACCAGAGAATAGATTCTGTAATAGAGGTTATAGATTCCCTGGGAATGAACCTTGAACAAAGGGTTTTAACTCGGGGGGAGCTGAGAAGCCTTTATTGCAGGCAGATAAATCCCTTTGTTCATGAGCAGTCGGCTTCCAGAGTGCCTCCCGAGTATGCCGGATTCAGCTCCCTGCCCGAGCCCCGGGTTTGTCAGAAGAGCAGGTCCGCGATATTGGATGCGGAGGATGTACTCTTCTCCCAGCTGAGCATCTCAGAGTTGCCCGAATCTACCTCTTTGGGATGGATGGAGACTTTTCTCACCGGGGACTTTCCATTTTCCATAGTGGCTTCGTTCAAAGCTGTCAGTCCGGCTTCCATGCGCAAAAGACTGGAAAAGCAGATTCATACGGAGAACAATAATCTGGTCCAGGCTGTTTTGAAGAGTGTCAAGGAAGGTGAGGAAGGCACAGTAAGGATGTCTCTCTATCTTTCTACCTGGGCTGAGGATGGCGACATTCTTCTTGCTCAGGTGAAAAAGTTGAAAAAGAGCACAGAGAAGACCGGCGCTCTTGTCTCATGCCTGTCCGGTCGACAGCTAAAGGCATGGAGATCCTGTTTGGTCGCCCCCGGAGACTTTCTCGATGAGGGTTTCACAGTAACAGCTACCGTGGCTGCCGACTCATGGACCGCTTTGGCCGATACCAGCGGAGATTCAAGGGGGATCTGGCTAGGAGAAGGGAAGAGTTTCAGGAACCCTCTAATCTTGGATCTGTTCGGTACAAGGCAGAGAAACAGTTTGTTGGTCGCCTCTTGCGGAGACCGGAGCGACTGGGTGCTACCGCTTCTGACGCTCAGGTCCGTGATACCTTATAAGGTGGTTGTAGTTGGCAGTGGCAATGCTTTCAA
>JAUIJG010000223.1 GCA_030431355.1 bacterium | reverse complement strand
ATGGTGCATACAGTTGATAAAACCTTCGACGGAGAAGTGGTCTGCGATCTGGCTATATACGGTAGTGACGGAAATCTATGTATCCTGGTCGAATCACTAGCAGGAATAGGAAGCAAGTCTTTCAATCGATTCGCCACTGCTACCGCATCCGGTAACTAGGACCAATGAAATTTGATTTCTCAGTGGTCGGACTTGGATGCTCGATTTTCCAAATTGGAAATCTGTCGCAACTGTTCTCCTTCCTCTACCGAAGCGAACAAACCGCCACAGAAATAGACATCGACAGTGCTTCGATTTCTGACTGTATCAAAGAGTCAGCATCCGGTTTGCGATTGATGGGCAAGAAGGTCCTTGTTTGCATCCTGGGAGTAAGGCCTGAAGATCTTGATGCCGTATGTCAATCAATAGAAAATATCGCGCCTACAGAATGGCACCTGGAAAGCTCCTGCACCCGTTTGTCCGAAGCTCTGCTATTGTCATCGAAAGAGCTAATGAAAGGGTCATACGATCTGGTCATACTGATTCAATCAGACTCAAAAATTGGAGAAGAGAGTTTTGTTTCAGTGGTTCTAGAACAGAATTTTAGCCAGACTGCCCGTGAAATCGACAATTCAATTGCCTATGTATCAATCCCGCAAGAGATAGACAACCTGATCGCCACCGAAGATTCTCTGGAACTGCTCTTTATTAGGCAACAAGACGACTCCCTCATTGAAAAACTCGCATCCCTTGAAACAAGATTTTTAAGTAAAAATGGTTCTATCGCCATAAACTCATGCCGGAATAATGAAGCGGATAGTAGCCTCTTTCAGCTAGTTAAAGCTGTATTGTCAGTGTCGACTAGTACCTTACCGGCAGGAGAAGAGCTGAAGCTCTCTAAAGGAAAGACAAAGTCAATTATTTTCTCACCCCAGATCGGACGCCCCTGGATCTCCGCCCAGAAGATCGGTGATTACAGACCTAAGTTTGCCGGTCTTCTTGATGGTAGAGAGAAGGATCTACTATTCATAGGCGTTAAAGAGAACACAAAGCTTCCGAAGCTACCGGTTGAGATCGAGCAAGATAGCGAACTGATAGTGGTAAGTGCTTCCGATGAAGCGGCTCTTACAATCAAGCTCTCCATTCTTATCGAAAAGCTAAACGCATCTCCGGAACTGAGACTCAAAGATGTGGCCTACACCCTGAATAAGGCAGGTAAAGAGGGATTCTCACACAGTAGTAGTGCAGTATTATCAATAGTGGCAAGCTCCAGAGAAGATTTGATTGACAAGCTTATCCAGGCTACTATGGTGGTAGAAGCCCAAGAGGAATTAGCTTCCGGCAAGCTCTCAGAAATTTATTACACAAATGAAAAAGATCGTATAAAAGGTGATATCACTTTTCTATTACCTGGCCTGGGATCAGCATACCCTTTCATGTTGTCTGATTTATGGTTCATCCATCCCATAGTCCGTGTCGCGTTTGATTCTCTCGACTATCTGGCAAAGCAAGCCGACTGCGAAATTCTACCAAGTCATTTGATCTTTCCCGCAGAAAGTTCAATAAACAAAGCCAGCGCAAGCGCAGCCCTGACAAAAGCGGAGTTCGCTGTGGCAGCTGTGTTGCTGATAGAGTTTGCCCTGGATTTTGCCCTCAAAGAAATGGAGCTTATGCCAGACTCCTATCTCGGTTTGAGCACGGGAGAGTACGGCAGCTATTTTATGAACGGCTACAGCAATATAGAGACTATAGCCGAAAAATTCTATAAGTTTAGTGTCGAGGTGGCGAGAAGCTTGCCTGAAGCATCAACCGAGTTCATATCCACCTACAACATATTCGCCTCCAGGAAGTTGGTGGAAAAGCATATGGACGATTTGCATGCTGATATCCACCTGGTAGCGGATCTATCCCCACAACATATGATCGTAACGGGCGATAGCGAGGCGCTCCACAAACTTTCGCTGAAGCTGAGCGAAGAAGGAATCACCGCTCTAAAATCACCAGTGGCAATACCGTATCATACGCCACTTGTGGAAGGTCTACTTTCCAGGGAAGAGGCGTTTTCATTCAGTGACTCATATGAGTTTGGAGAAATGACCGTACCCACCTGGTCCTCAGCCCTGGCGGATAAAGCCCCCGAAGACAAAGAAGCGATTGATAAACTTGCGGTCAGCATATTCCAGATGCCGATCCGGTTTCAAGAGACCATAGAGAAAGCATATGCCGACGGCTCCCGTTTTTTTGTCGAGATAGGTCCGGGTAGTCTTCTAACCGCGAAAGTCAACGAGATCCTTTCTGACAAGCCAAAAATCGCCGTCTATACCAATAACCAGAGCAAATCTTCCCTTACCCAGCTAAACCACCTCTTTGGCCTGATGATCTCCCAGGGTAGAGCACTCAAACTTGAGAAACTGTACCGGAGAAGGGACTGCAGAGAGATTGAGAATTTGCTCGAATTCTCTCCAGAGAAAAGCCCCTATTTAACGGAAGAAGAAGAACCATCTGCGATGGTATTGTCCAATTTTTTGTACAGTATGGACAAGATAAATCAGGTCGCAACAGAAGCTATTCAAGAGGTTCTAGACAGTTTTCATGCCCTACCTGAAGCAATAAATGCAAGGAATGATAGTGAGGAGATAGTGCATCTGGAACTAGGAAATGAAGACAAAGCAATTCTAGTCTGGGTGCCGACTAAAAATTTCGATCTCAGACCCGAAGAGTATGAAAAATGCCTGGCGAAACATTTTAGTGAAGAAGAGCGTAAAGTACATAGCACTAAATTCAGAGATGAATCAAGGAAGGTGCAATGGTTCCTGGGACGCATAGCAGGAAAAAAAGCTGTTCAAGAATTGCTTTCGAAAACGTTCAAGAGAGATATTGAGGCTCACAAAATATCTATCCTCGCGGATCAAAATAAGAGACCAGTGGCATCGACGGTGATTGAAGGCAAGAAGGTTTATATTCCCCTCTCAATATCCCATACAAGAGATTTAGCATGCGCACTGGCCACCTTCTCCCCTGACGCGTCAGGATTTCCCGGAGTGGACATCGAAAAGATACGGCTTCTGGAAGAAGATATTGCAGAGCTTGTCTTAAACCAAGCCGAGTCGCAAAAGCTGAAAGAGGCGGAGAACCATGATCAAATGTTTTTGAAGTTCTGGACAGCCAAAGAGGCAGCTTACAAATCCAGGGGCGGCAAAAGCATCAAAGATTTCGAGTTGGTGGGAATCAGCCCGGACGGCAACATAATCACCATGCAAGATCAATACAGCCGCTTCAAAGTGTATACAGGAGTAAAAGATGACCATATCTACTCTTTTACTGTTCCTGGGCCCGGACTTGACTAGAGGATAATCAAATTAAATCCGTCCCTACTGAAAGTAGTCGTATACGCCAGCGACAACCCGTTCGATAGCACTAATTTCGATACCATTGAAGAGGGGAAGTCTAACCAGGGTGGCGCTATAGTCTTCGGTATTATCCATAGAACCGTGAACTCTACAATACTTCTTTCCGGCTGGTGACTGGTGGAGAGGAGTGTAGTGGAATACAGCCTTGATATTGTAGTCGCTAAGATGGGAGATCAAACCATCACGCTCCTTTTTCGTTCTGGTCTTGAGAAAATAGATATGACCATTATGGCCACGGTCTGCAAACCCTGCCGGACGCAAAACTTTTCCTCGACTCTCCAGCTCGGCAAAAGCTCCATGATATTGATTCCATTTTTTGAGGCGCTCTTGAGTTATTACATCCACACTCTCTAACTGGGCCAGCAAAAACGCAGCCGCGATCTCTCCGGGAGCAAAAGAAGCGCCAGGACGCTGCCAGGTATATTCACTCACCTGGCCAGTTTCGAACAGATGCCGATCGGTTCCTTTATCCCAGATCTGACGAGCCACTTCCACTAGTGATGGATCGTTGATAAGCAGCGCTCCCCCTTCACCGCTCACCACATTCTTTGTCTCATGCAAACTCAAGATGGATAGGTCTCCTAAACTCCCTAGAGGAGAGCCTTTATAGGTAGCTTCAATAGAATGGGCAGCGTCTTCTGCCAGATAAATATTGTGGTCATTGGCAATCTCTTTGATGGAATTCATCTCACAAGCGATACCCGCGTAGTGAACAGGCACAATAAGCTTTGTTCTCTCCGTGATAGCGGACTTGATACTTAGTGGGTCGATGTTGGGATAAGCACGCTGGACATCCACAAACACAGGAACAGCGCCCCGCAGAACAAAGGAAGAAGCCGTTGTAACATAAGTAAAGGATGGCATTATCACTTCGTCGCCTTCCTTCAGATCAAGAATAAGAGCTATCATCTCAAGGGCAGCGCTACCGGAGTGAGTGAGAAAAGCCTCTTTAACTTCGAATTTTTCCTTCAGTAAACCATGACATGCTCTGGTAAACTTTCCGTTTGCTGAGATATGACCGCTGGAGACGGCCTCTTGGATATAACCCAGCTCCGTACCTACCAGGGAAGGTCGATTAAAGGGAATGCGCTTAGCCTGGGCTTCTTGCTGGGCTGACCGACTAGCCATACTCTTAAACTCGCGCTCAGACTCCGGAATATTGACCACCGAATTGACCTTTCAGTTCACTAAAAGGTTAATTATAGCCAACCCACCCAGGCGCAAAGTCCCTCTGAGAGTAAACTTAACTATCCAACCAGCTAATATGTCATTCTAAAATTTACTATGAAAGATATTGTGATTTTTGGCGCCAACCAGTTCAGTCGCTCACTGCACTACTATGTCACTACTGGCAGTGACATGAAAGTGTTCGCATTTACCGCAGATTCTCCTTATATTGAAAACGATACCTTCTTAGAAAGACCGCTCATAGACTTCGATATGCTTCCCGGTCTATTCCCACCTGCTCGGTGTAAGGTTATGATAGGTATCGGTTATTCATCCCTGAATAAACTGCGAGAAGAGAAATTCCATCAGATCAAATCTATGGGTTATGAACTGGCCAGCTTTATTCATCCCAGCACACGGTTGCCGGAAAATACTAAACTTGGAGAACATGTACTCATATTTGAGGACAATACAATCCAACCTTTTGTCGAAATAGGAGACAATGTGGTCCTCTGGAGCAAAAACATTCTAGGGCACGATTCGGTAATAGAAGATCACTGTTTTATTACATCGGCGACAAAAGTAGGCGGAGGCACCAGGGTCGGAAGTAGATCCATGCTGGGCATAGGCTCCCTGCTAAAAGACAACATAACAGTCGGTGAAGACTGCTTAATCGGCGCAGGAGCCTTGATTCTTGCCGATACCGCCGACGGTGGTATTTACGGAGCCCCTTCAACCAAAAGAAGCCCCGCGCCAAGCAGCAAGCTTAAGATATAAGTCCATGGCAAAATCTATCGCTATTCTGCAGTCAAACTATATCCCCTGGAAAGGCTATTTTGATTTGATAAATTCGGTAGATGAATTCATAGTCCATGATTGCTGGCAATACACCAGAGGGGATTGGCGCAACAGAAACAGAATCATAACGTCAGGAGGTCCGGTGTGGCTCACCATTCCGGTGAAGAGCAAAAATCATATTGCCGGCAAATTGTTGATCAATCAAGTCGAGACCCTGAATAACAAATGGAGACAGTCTCACTGGAAGTCGCTGCTCTATAATTATGCCCGGGCTCCCGAATTCAAGCGATACGGAGAGACCCTTGAGGCTCTCTACCTGGGCGATGACTTAAAAGAAGAGAGAAATTTAAGTCGTATCAATCTCACCTTTATCGAGAATCTGGCCAAGATACTCGGAATCACCACACCGATAATTTCTGTAGAAACAGAGCAGAAAAAGCTCGACAAGAACCAAAGGCTTATTGAAATATGCAAGGCAAGAGGGGCTAATATCTACCTATCCGGTCCAGCAGCCCAAAATTATATAGACTGTCAAAAATTTCAAGAACAAGGGATACAAGTTTTATGGATGGACTATAGTGACTACCCGGAATACAGACAACTACAAAAACCTTTCGAGCATTCAGTTTCAGTAGTCGACTTGATTTTTAATGAGGGCACCAGTGCGGCATCCTATATGAAAAGCTTCACCCCGGGCTGGAAAGAGTCCCTCCACAGAAAGGTCTGATTTCCAAAAACAGCGCTATTCTCCGGCGTACTCGCTGACCATAAACTGAAGTGCCATACTCTTCATCTCCGCATCAGACATAGGTCTGTAGTACTCATCAATACTTGCTGGCACTCGGCTCTTCTCACCTAACAAAAAACGAGTTCTATCAGGCAAGCTCTCCATCACTGCGGGATCTATGGCCCTGCAATAATCCGCATGTTGTTTGATAACGGAAGGCACAAACTGGTGTAGAACTAAATCAAGAGGCTTCTTGGAATAGTTGAACTCTTCGCGGTGCACCGTCATTCCGTCAAGCAGTACCATAGAGCCGGCGGGCGCTTCAATCGCCACCAGCTCCTCTGTGCGATTCTTCAGCTCTTCATTGGCTGGAACATCCCGCCAACGATGGGAGCCAGGGAAAACCAGAATGACACCGTTATCTGCGGTGATATCGCTGAGAGGCATTACACACTCAAGTATATTGCCCGGCTCCAGCTGCAAGTGCCTGAAATTTCGATGGAAGTGATGATAGACCTGCTTGGAAAAGGACCTCTCATCATTCGGAAAAACTCTCTGGGCTGACTGAAAGCGCAATACCAGAGAGTCCTCGCTAAAACCATCAATAACCGAGAGTAAGGGCTGCAATTGTAGGAATTCAAAGAAAACAGGATTGAAACACATAGGAAATCGCAGCTGTGGAAACTCTCCCCGTTCTATCAAAAGGTCTCTATCGACCTTCTCCAAAAGAGAGGATCTTCCTTCGTCAATTGCTGCCAGGGTTCTTTCAAGTAAGGAGTCGGAACATACACCTTCCAGGACAGTAAAGCCATAATTGTCCAGGGCTTGAAGGCAAGCATCCACGCTGCCTTTCTCTTTATCTAGCTGAAAAGAGAAACTGGCTCTATGCAACTCTAAACCTCCTTATTTAACAAGCGCGAATTCCCTCTCCGCGCTCTCAATAACTTCGGCATGGGTAACGGCTACTCCAGCCTGCCTCAGCCTGATAAGCCAGGTGGCGGCAAGGAAGGCAAGCGTCAAAAAGGTGGTGGTCAGGGCGATCACGACAGAGGGAAAGAAATAGGAAGCAACCAGACTGAGTGCTGTAAGCCAACCGGAAGCAGACTGTAAATGCTCAAGTAGTCCGGCCGGAAGCAACTTGCTGAACAATGATACCAACTTGGCAAAGGAGTATGAGCTGCGACTCAAATCTATTGATGACTGATTATAAGAGACAAATGACACTCCCAGAGGTATCCGATCCAGAATCTTTATGGAGAACTGGAACCTATCGGGATCGGTCAAATAGTATGGAATCGCCTTATCTGTCATCAACCAGAAAGAGCCGTAGTGTTTTCCATTTGGAAATCGATCATACATCTTGATCCCTTTCCTAGTCAGCCAGCTGCATGTCTTTCTAAATTTCGAACCTGATACGCTCTCTCTTATGGCTAAGACCATCTCTATCTCCGGTGAGCTTGAGCACTTCTTGAGCAACTCCGGAATTAGTGTGGGGGGATCTTTTAAATCCGCATCCATCACCACAATCAAGTCACCTCTGGCCCTGCTCACTCCGGTGGCTATGGCCGCATGTTGTCCGTAGTTTTGACTATGCTTGAATCCTCTTACAGCAGGATCTTGGGCGACTAAATTCTTTATCTGGCACCAGGCATCGTCGGCCCCGCAGTCTTCCACAAAAACCAACTCATGACTCAACGAATCGCTCTGACCAAGTCGGTCAAGCACCACTTTCAGTTCAGGGTAAAGGTCTTGCAGGCAATAACCGGTTTGATAAACGGGCAAAACCACACTAATCAGGCTGGCTTTCAAAATGACACACGATATGACACGGAGGCTGAGAAGAAAAAATCATACAGAAGAGAGCAATGACATGCCTAAACGAAATCTCAGACAATGAAGAAAGTATGATGACGCCTGGTTCGAATCAGGGCACTAATCCAATCTTTCGAGCAATTCATAGTTTGAATAAGTTGCTCGGTGTTTGTAGTGCTTCTTAAGATAAGGCTCCATAATCAAATTACTGGCTTCAGGATGCCTGTAGCCTTGAAAGCCGCTTTCTAAAAACAAGTCTTTGTCCTGGGCCAAATTTCTAATCACAAAACGAACCCGATTTTGGTCGAGGGCCGCCAGGACTTTTTCAAATTGATCTTTGCTGTGATAACCATAGTGAAGAACGGGAAATCCGCCAGGAATAGAGACCTTAGCCAGGTAGACGATTCCTGTATCGTAGGGATAAACAAGAAGCATCTCGTAGGGTTTGAGAAGCGGTGCCAATTCCTCTAAAATCGTCAAATTAGCCAGAGAACGCACTTTGCCCCTGGCTGTATCGTATTCAGGTATCTTCCCAGAGTAAAACGAGGAAATAGCTCCAGCATTGACAGCTAACCCCAGAGC
>JAUIJG010000222.1 GCA_030431355.1 bacterium | reverse complement strand
AAGTCTATGAGCTGAATGCCGCATTGAATTCTGTCTTTTCACAGACTGCTTGATTAACCTCTGCAAACATTCCTTTCGATTCGTAAAGATGCAGGATGGAGGGAAAAGAAGGTGAATCCACAAGGGAATAGTGTCTAACAGGGTTAATCTTTCTAAAAATCAAATATCGCAAGGCTCAAAAAAATGGACAGTACAAGTCTCAGGGAACAGGAGCTGAAGCTAAAAGTCGGCGGCAATCAGTCGTCCGCTCAAGCTAGCTCGAATAGCGTCAGCGATGACTGCGCTGGAAACTCTCTCAACTCGGAAGCACAAAGCGAAGCACCATTAGCAGTACCTGATCTGGGAGAACAGTATGAAATACTCTCAGTCCTGGGTAGCGGCGGCATGGGTACCGTCTATAAGGTAAAGGATCTGGTCAACGAAGAGACCTTCGCCGTAAAAGTCTTGAAGGCGGAAGTATCAAAAGACAACGCGGCGGTGAAACGCTTTGAACAGGAGGTAAAGTCTGCCTCCAAGCTCACCCACAGCAATCTAGTCTCTGTGTATCGACATGGTAGCACCGGCGATGGTTCACCATTTTTGGTAATGGACTACTATGAAGGAGCGGACCTTTCCGCAAACCTCAAAGAGAAAGGTCAACTTGAGCCGGAAGAAGCAATAGATCTCTTCATACAACTGGGCAGTGCCATTTCCCATGCCCACCAGAAAGGGGTGATCCACAGGGACATAAAACCGACAAACGTAATAATCTCAAGAAACGAAGAGGGTCTAGAGATTCCCAGGGTGGTGGACTTTGGAATAGCTAAGGTACTACCCTCCTCCAACAGAGAGACGCTCAATTTCACTGAAACCGGAGAAGTCTTCGGTAGCCCGGAGTACATGAGCCCTGAACAATGCCTGGGATTCAACCTCGATCACAAGTCGGACATCTACTCTTTCGGCTGCCTGATGTACGAAACGCTCACAGGGAAGACGCCTTTTGCCGGTCAAAATCCGATTCAACTTGTGGTCAAACATATAAATGAAGAAGTTCCCGCGTTTCCTCCCGAAGCAAAGAGATCAAAATTGGCCAGAGAGCTTGAATCTATTGTTCTCAAATGCCTGGAAAAAGAGCCGGAAAACCGATTTCAGTCCATGGATGATCTGGTCGAGACCCTGGAGCTTCTAAAAGATGGAAAGCCGATACCGAAATACACCACAACAAGAAAAGCCAAACCGACGCTGACCAGCGCCCAGGCCTACGGCAATTTTATCCTGGTCGCATTCGCTCTTCTGGCTGTGCAGAGCTACGTTGCCACCTACTACAAGCAGATAGCTGAATCCACAGCGATGCTCATGCTGGGAGCCTTAATGTCCATAGGTGCTTACATTTTCTGCACCATCACATTCGGTGCGGACCGCTATCAAACTTTTTGGCAGGAAAAGCCTCTAAAAGACTGGTGGCAGCAATTCTTCTGCTTCTCCACATTTCTATTCCTCTCCATTGTCGGTACTTCTCTTATATTCACTAGCATTGCTCCCTTCTACGGGATAGACTATCTCGCCTGGAAGCATGTCGCAGAGGTGATCAGCATAACCAAGTGGTCTGCCATACTCTCAGCATTATCCATGGTAGCTTCCGGTGCGGGCTACATTGTCCTCAGTATCGATAAAGTTGTGGGATGGAAAAAGTTCATGGCCAAGCAGACTGGCATTTTGCTTTCTCTATATCTGGCTTGTCTTGTCCTGGTTCCAAATCTCGCGGCAAGATTGCCGGTTTTTCTGGGAGAAGCTTCCACCACACCGGTGGCCTCCTGGCTCTATGACAAAGCTTCCAGGATAGATCACTCTTACGCGAGACCGCTGGAGTTGCTCTATGAACAGGAGACCAGAAACAAAAACTGGGATAAGGCTATGAAGCACATCAACAAGCTCATCGCTCTCGACGATCAGAATCCATACTGGTTCGCGAAAAGAGCCATGCTTCACAACACCATGGGTAATACCGCTCTAGCCCTGACGGACATTCAACAAGCGCAAGCAATCAGACCGCTGGAGCTGCGTTTTGTCGATGCCCAGGTGCAAATTCTGCTCAAAGCGGACCAACCGCTCAGGGCGCTTCCAGCCATCGACAGAGCGCTCTACAACGACCCCGGCTCTCCCCACTTCTCTTCATTAAAAGCCGCTATCTACGCGAGAATGGGAAGATACTATGATGCTCTTGAAACTCTTGAGCAGATATCAAATACAAAAGACAACAAGAATCCTTTCCTACACCTTCAGAAAGCTGAGTATTACAGAATGCTGGGAGAGAAATATAACGCTACGGTTGAATTCCAGAACGCCCTGAGCACAGCCGATATATGGTGGAAGGATCAAGAGCTTATGCCTCTTGTGCGAGCGTATGCTAATAAACACTTGAATCAGATTAAGTTCAGCCGTCAGGATTTAGCACTGGCAGAACTTCGCGGGCTAAAAAAGAGCCAGTTGTCAGATATGCTCTACTCAAAATATTCCGGTCTTAATCCAGAATGGTAATCCGAGTATTAATAGATCTATTTGTCGCGAAATAAATCAATGACGTTGGAGGAATCTCCCTCACCATCCTCATCTTCATCGCCTGCCGCATCCGAAGGGGACTCGACAACATGGAGAAAAGGCGTAGCGCCGGACTCACTTCCAGGGGAAGAATCCAGCAACTCAAGACCAGCTCTCACACGACCAGGCTCGATCTGAGCATTGGCGGACTCGTCGCTCGGAATGCCCGGACCACCAATACCAAAATGCTGTTCATAAACATCGATCTCTTCCATGCGCATGCGATAACTGTCCACACAGGAAAACTGGGCGATTAAGACCTGCCCTATATCATAATTTTTGTCAGACAAAAGATACCCGGGAAGGTGCTCCCTGCCTACAATAACAGTGTATCCACCGGGCTCTCTATCGGTAATTTTGCACTGTAGATTCTGCCCTGGGGTGTAACCGCCACCGCCGGGTCCACCAGTACCGGAACCATCGCCGCCCGAACCACCGGAACCGCCTCTTCGCTTTCTACTTTTGTAAGGCATCAAATACCTCTTAGCGCAGGGAATATTCCATCATACAGGCAGTGCTGGGCGATGGCGAGTCTTTGCGTAGAAAAATGAATAGGGGTTTGCGAAAATCGCCTAATCCCTTGAAGCTACGGACTTATAGGCGACCAGCGATTCTATTCTACTTACTTCTTCTTCAGACAATTTGACTTTATCCGCTTCCAGATCTTCCATCATATGCTCTTTGCTGGAAGTTCCGGTCAGAGGAAGAATGCCTATCTGAACAGAGAATGCAAAAATAAGCTGCGGTACAGTAACACTGAGCTTCTCAGCCAGATCCCTGATATATGGGTTGCCGAGACTCTGCGGATTGGCGGTCAATAAAGAGAATCCCTGGTATATGATGCCTTCCCTGCGACAGATCTCACGAACATCTTTGTCCCAGGCGCTTGCAGCAAAACAACGATTTTGAACCACCATGGGCTTCGTCTGGGACTTCTCACAGAACAACTGGAGCTGCTCGGCGGAAACATTGCTAACCCCTATGATTCGAGTCTTGCCTTCTTGCAAAAGAGCCTCCATGGCGGACCAGACTTCCAGGTCCGAAGGAGTCAATCCATATCTTGAATAGGGTCCGTGAAGCACATATGAGTCCACCTGCTCAGTTCTCAAATGCTCTAGAGAACTTGCCATGGACTGCCTCACCTGGGTAGTCAACTCGGCTCCAGCGTCATAAGGAGTGGTATCACCCTGACCATTGACCGGAGTAAACTTGGTCTGCAAGAAGAGCTTATCTCGACCGACGCCATTATCTTTCAACAACTGCAGTGCGTCACCGACTCGCTTCTCATCATAGTGAATCAACTGATTGGCAGTATCGATGGCGGTAAATCCTGACTGCACGGCAAGCCGCACAAGATCAGTGGTTGCTTCCTTCTTCCAGGCGGTCCCATACATAAAATTGGGAACTTCGACATTGTTGTAGGTAGTAAAAGCCATAATTTCTCTCCAGTTGATCTTTCAAATGGGAATAGCACATTGACCTCAAGACTCTGCTTGAAAGTTATCAAAAGACTATCGTTAGATTAGTCGACGATCATATCATTTTCTGTGAATAGAAAATTTAAGAGCCTTATTCAGATCGCTTGATTATCCCTCGAGACAACCTATGCTGATACATCACATCTGATGTATGCTCCTGGGAGATGATTGAGATAGTTAGCAAGACTGTACTTAAATAGAGTTGATTTCAAAACAGTAGACTTAGAATGACCAAATCCAAAAACATTCATAATCCGGACAGAAGCGACCTGAATGAGAAAAAACCGGATACCAGAAAACGGGTAGAAAGACCCTCAGCTCGACTTCTAGTTCTAGATAAGCAGCATCGAGTACTGCTATTCAAGTTCGATTTTAAAGAAGGAGCGCTTGCCGGCTCGGTCTTCTGGGCTACTCCTGGAGGAGCACTGGATCCAGGTGAGAGTTTTGAACAAGCTGCCATAAGAGAGCTATTTGAAGAGACCGGAATCAAAATTGATTCTGTGGACTCGCACATTGCGGAGCGACGGTTTGTTCTGCCACTTCCGGAAGGCGGCGAAGCATATGCCATAGAACGTTTCTATGTATTGCATCGGGATGAAACCGAACTCTCCAAAAACAATCAGACTGATCTGGAGTTGGAAGTAATGGTGGATCACAGATGGTGGCATATTCACGAGCTGCAATCCACTGGGGAAAAATTCTATCCGGAAGATCTTCCGCAAATACTCAAAAATCACCTGGCCTCATCGGATCTACTTTGAAGCACCTTCAAAGTGTTCTTGGGATGAGAGAAGAAAAACTGACACATTATTTCGGTGGCGGAAATTTGCTTACTGGAAGGAAGGAGTTTTGGAATTCCAGGACCTCCAGGCCAGGTATGGGCATGGTCTTGAACCCGGTAGAGAACAACTTCGGCTCCATGCCTACCGCCCGAGTAGACGAATCTCTTTGCCCCTTTTAGCTGATGCACTTCAGGTTGGCTTCTGCATTGATTTCGAGCGACCCAGAAATCTATCGAATCTTGCGCGGAAGGACAGTTGATTTTATAACCAAACCAACGACCTGTGCCGCCATCCACTGGAATAACTTTGTCTCTGTCTCCGTTAAATGCCACCACACTTACCGACCTGTCTTGCAACACGCCAGCTCTAAGGGTCGCCTCCGCCTCTGCCGTCCGGTCATCACCTGGTCCAGGCACAGCACCACTGAAAGACACCTTTGCTAATGGCGGATGGCACATCATCGCTCCTTCAACCGGTGCTATCGCTGCGATTTTATATGGCAACTCAAGAGCCAGACGATAAGCCATCATCGCCCCGTTCGACATTCCTGTCACATATACCCGGGCAGGATCCACTCCGTATCGCTCTTTCATGGTCTCAATCACTTGATCGATGAAAGCCACATCATCAACCTTTTTGACCCTGGCGGGACCACAACATCCTCCGGCATTCCAGGTCATGAAACAGCCGGGCAAAAATCCGGTGCCACTGGGGTAAACGGCAAAGAAGCCTTCAAGCTCGGCTTGCCTGGACATGCGGCTGGCGAAGCCTATATTCATGGTATTGCTGGCAGCTCCATGTAAAACGATGACAACAGGTAGCTGCTTCACTCCATCATATTGAGGTGGAATATGAACCCTGAAGCGTCTTCGCCGTCCATCCACTTTCAACGCATGGAAAGCCCGCTTCGCAATGGCGGACGAAAGAAACGGAGCCGGCAATAGAACTTCAAATCCCATAATTAGAATAGCGGCTACTGAACAGACAGTAAGCGATGAACGCGATAGTATGCACATCACCTAATTTTGCCAGCAGTAATAAAGAGGAAGTTTGGTGATCCAACACTTAATGAAGTGAAAGCCCCCTTGCAGCCTAGGCGACATGAAAGTTTGCCTGGATCAAATGGCTTAGAAGGAATTGGGCTAGCTCCGGCAATGACTCCTCCGTAAGCACACGCTTTATGTTCTCTCCGTTTTCATGGTAGTGGATAACAGCTTGACCTGAGGCAAATTCGCTGAAGGTAACTCTGACAAGAGTAGGAAAGTCATCCTCACCATAACTATTAGAGCTGAATCCGAGCAAAAGATTGCTTGGCACCAGAAACATGTCGACTTCATACTCTTTTCCTCGAATCACCAGCGACTTTTGCGGCATGGAGACATGCCCTTCATAAATCAACCGCTCCTCTTCATTCATCCAGTCCCGGCGCCCTTCCCGGCATCCGACATGGTGAAAAGAAGGACGTTGAACGGCAATGAGCGTGCCGCCGAAGCTGAGTCTATTGTTGAACTGTTCGGAGTAGTTCTCTATTAAATCAAAAACCTTGCCAATCCAGCCAATGACAGGTCTTGCCACCAACGTGTTTTTAAGTGCCGGAAGATAGCCGTTGCGTTCAAATTTGGAGGCAAGGCTGTTTATCCAGGACTCACACTTGCATCTCCTGTTATGCTCGTAGCGTTTATATTGCTCAATTATTTTGTGGACGTTGTCAGCTCGCTCATCAATATGATCAAGCGGCTGCTTGTGTTTTGCATCCATGCCCCAGAGTGTTTCGTAAGTGTTCATGATTCCGACCTTTCTCTGCTACTTCTCATCCTGAACAATACCTAAAAAATGCGAACAAACCGCAAGTAAGTTCAACCCGGTTGCTCCGGATGAAGAATGAAAGAACTAAGAAATGGATTCCTTGATGCCTTTAGAAGATGACTTTTAAGCCTGTCTATCCAGAATGCAATCAGCAACACTTCATGGTTGGATTCCACCCTTTAATATCATCCTAGCTTTCCCCAAAATACCGAACATCAATCTAGGGATGGGTATATACGGTAGTCTTTCACCCGATAGGGTGAAAGAGCATAGGTAATCATCTAGAGGGACAGAACCTATATAATTCGGCGGCGTCTGCCTCCGCGGGTTCGCATACGTAAAGCGATCTGCTTACGTCTCTCCGCGGCTTCCTCATCAAGAACTCTTCCGATCACCGCTTCAATATCCCGCAGCATGAATCTCTGCTCTTCGGATATGAAGGAAATGGCTATACCTGATCGACCCGCTCTTCCGGTTCTGCCGATGCGGTGAACATAGGCTTCCGGGTCCTGGGGCAGATCGTAATTGATTACATGGGTAATGGATGGGATATCTAGTCCTCGGGCAGCCACATCGGTAGCCACCAGAACCGAGAACTTACCTTCCCTGAAGCCTTTCAGGGTCCTTTCCCTGAGAGACTGTTTGATATCTCCGTGAATCTCTTCTGCTTTGATTCCAGCATCGTTCAATCGGTCAGTAACCCAGGTGGCTTTTCTCCTGGTACCGGTAAAGACGATTAGAGAGTCCATCTCCATTTCCTTGATCAACTTGGCAAGCATCGCATCCTTGCCGAATTCATTGACATAGAAGATTCTCTGTTCGATCTCAGAAGGCTCAACTTGATCCGAATTGACTCGTATGGTTACAGGGTCAATTAGAAACGCGCGTGCCAATCTCTCTACCCGATTATCGATGGTAGCTGAAAACATCAAGGTCTGCCGGTCTTTGCTAAGACGATCGACAATCTTTCTAATTTGAGGCATAAAGCCCATATCAAGCAATCGATCCGCTTCATCCAGAACCAAGATCTCTATGGCGCTTAGGTCCACTATCTTTCGCTTGATGCAATCATACAAACGTCCTGGTGTTGCGACAATTATGTCTGCTCCCTGTTCAAGCGCTTTGGCCTGGGCGGCCATGCTGGAACCACCATATATAGTGACAGTGCGCAGATCTCCATTTTTCCCGAAAAGCCGGAACTGTTTCTCGACTTGTAATGCCAGTTCCCTTGTCGGGGTAAGCACCAGGGCGCGGGGTAAGCCGTCTGGATCTTCCAGGCATTCTATAATCGGCAGGGCAAACGCAGCGGTCTTACCTGATCCGGTATGGGCGGAAGCCATCACATCCCGGGCTTCCATTATCAATGGTATTGTTTTCTCTTGAATCTCTGTCGGTTCGGCATAGCCCATCTCTTCCAGGGCGCAGGCAGTAGGCTTGGACAATCCAAGCTCGATAAATTTTATCAATGTGTAATCCTTATTCTCTTCAATTTCATCTCTGCTAGCTCTCTCCAGCGACCCTTCTATCACAGGCGACCTGGCTCTCTTTATTTCCTAGCATCTTCTCTGAATCAAGGTAGATCTCGCCTAACGCTTATCTCCTTGGCCTTTTCAGGCATTATGGCAGTTCAAATTCCGGTTGTCAAAGAAAGTTTGCTTTATTAGACGGTTTTATCCGCCTAAAGCCAAGCCCGGTAAAGATTTCAAGCTCCGAATAGTTTCTTCAACTCCGCAATAGACAAGGACCTAAACCCCTATCAACCCCAGCTCCCTTTCAGGAAAGGCATTTTTCTCTCTAACCTGGCGGCCAATCTCTCTAATTGTATCCAGGGC
>JAUIJG010000221.1 GCA_030431355.1 bacterium | reverse complement strand
ACCTTTTTTGTCCGAGACAAAATGGGGTCTAAAAATGAGAACGCTGGTGCGGGTCTGCCGAACAACCTGGGTTGCCGTATTGCCAAGAACCAGGTCCTCGAGTTTGTTGAAGCCGTACGCTCCCATAACCAGGATGCTGTTGGACTCGTAAGCATGGTCCATCAGGGTCTTGGCATGGGCGCCTTTCTCTATGGAGAAAACATCTTTTCGATGAAACTCTCGTAAGTATGGCTCACTCTGCTCCACTATCAACTCCGCCTCGGAGACCTTTTCGTCTTCCGCCACCACAGTGAGTGCTTTCAACGACTTATGAGTCTCCTTGGCCAGCTGCTCAGCCGCAAGAAGCGCTCCTCTGGAAGCTTCACTGCCGTCATAGGCGACCAGAAACTGCTCACACTGATCGAGGGGACTGACAGCGACAAGAACCGGGTCCCGGGTCGAATAAACCACTCTTTCAGCCACCGAGCCGGTCATAAGATTGGTGGGGGACATTTTGTGCCCTTTGCCGCGATGTCCGATGACGGTCAAATCGTGCTCATCCGCCCTTTTGACAATCTCTTCCACCACATGACCGATGTCCAGGTGAGAGTCGATGGCAATTCCACGCTTCTCCGCCTCTTTCTCAATCAGCTCAAGCACCACTTTTCCGATCCGCTTGATCGCCTTGAAGACCTTTTCCTCGGTATCTACAGCTTGACCGAAACCAAGCTCTTCACCAAACTCCGGCGCGATAAACAGATCCACCAGGCGCGGGTCTACCACATGCTGGGCGGTAAGTTCGGCATCCAATTCGGAGGACAACCAGAAAGCATATTCCGCGGCACGTTGGGAATACTCTGAACCATCGAGGGCTAAAAGAACATTTCTAAATGGCATCGCTAATCACCTCTTTTGCCTTGACTACTTCGGCGAGAATCGGCTGAAACTACAGTGCCATTGCACCACATATAAACTGAAGCCGGTAACGCTCAAAAGGACGATTAAAGATCGGTCGATGCTTGATGATGAGCACCCGCCGGATACCATCCCTAACTATCATCCTTAATGATGATGGCCACGGGAACTGCGGCAATTATGATATGGAAGTTGATAACTCCAGGACAATCTTCCTTACTCTTCTTATTCAGTAAAAGTAGTAATGAATGAATTGTCGAAAAATAACCGGACTACAGTACTTTCTAAGTACTGTCTGCGCAATCGACCGTTGATCTCTTTTCTATAGCTGTGGGATTAGAAAAGGCTTTGATCCGGTCGATTGCTTTTTCATTTGAATCTGGTCGCAAAATAAACTCAGTTGCCACCATACCCCTTGGCTAGCCCAGCCGCAATAGATGCTCCGAGAATGCTCACCAGCAAGAGTATCAGCTGTCCTCCCCTTGGCTAGTCTGGTTTGCCTAGCCAAGCGAATTCTTTCGATATCCAGCCTTCCTCTTTGCTAGCCAAGGCTGGCCAACGGTCAAAATCCATCAATTTAAGGAGATAATCCGGTGCAAATGCCTGCTGACAATAGGTTTTACCCCCACCGATAACTCCTCCAAAAATAAGCTCAAGCCTCTACAGATGGTGCCAAAGTGAAATATCAGCTCAAAAAAGAGTGTTTTCAAGAAACAGGCATGACAAGAGTTGCCTTAAATAGATCACTATTATTAGGGTGAACGTATCTTTCATGAAATTCTAATTTTTCGGAGACATTTTCCTTAACAACCACCAGGCGTCTACTCAGAACCAGCGCAAATTCAACTTTTCGATATTCGATCGATTAGGGGAAACACACCGTATGGAGCATGTTCCGTCCGGAAGAACAAAAGCACTGGCTGAGTAACTGCGCTGATTTGGAATTGGCCGAATTTAGAGCAGTCAAGCGAATGACGTTTCCGACCCACAAGCTGGCAAGCGGAAACATTTTTCCACAATCCGTCGAGACTTCCCTACAAGAAGACTCGACACATATACCTACAGAGGTGCATATGAAAAACCTACGGATTCTAGTACTTGGCTCTGGTGTTTCCGGACTGACGACTGCAATGACTATCTTGCAATCGACAGACCATGAAGTCACCATTTGGTCCAGAGAAGCCGATGGTGAATTCCCCTCCAACTCCCACGATGCGTTCGCACTGTGGTTGCCCTTGAGAGAAAAGGCCGACCAGCGTGTCGAGGGATGGGCGAATTACAGCTTGAAGGTTTTCAAAGCGCTCGCAGAAGTGCCCAACTCGGGAGTCTCGATGCTTCCCATCTACATGCTCGCCGGAACGGACGAAAAACCCTGGTTCGCCAACGAATACGCGATGGTGCGCCGGGCCGAAGCCGATGAGTATGCCGACGAATACGCCGCTGCCTGGGTGCTAGACAAAGCACCGGTCATCGACCCCGCCGGATACCTCCCCTGGTTGCGTTACAACGTCGCCCGGGAAGGTGGAAAGTTCGAGAAGAAGAAGATTGAAAACCTGGTTGATTTCCCCAAGGAATTCGACCTGGTAATCAACTGCACCGGTTTGGGCACATTGGAATTGTCCACCGATTCCGAACTCCGACCCGCCCGCCTGCAAGTAATCACCATCAAGAACAAAACCAAGTTTGACCGTGCCTTCGTCGACGAAGAGGGTCCGAACAAACCTGCCTATGTCGTACCCCACGGCAAGTTCATCAAACTCGGCACCGTCTACGACGAGGACAATCAGTCCGTCGAAGTGGACGAGAAGAGCACCAGAGACATTCTCGAGCGCTGCTCCCGAATGGTGCCTGAGTTGAAAGTGACCGCCGACGACATCGTCAGTGCTCGCCGAATCCTCTGCCCGATGCGAAACCAGGTCCGCATGGAACCGGTTCAGCTCAAGGACGGACGCACGCTTATTCACAACTACGGTCACCACCGCACTGGATACATCACGTCCCACGGTATCGCCAAAGAAATCGCAAGACTCTTTGGTGGCTAATTTCTGAGGAGTATCGGAGATGGGCAAGGAGCAGCCGGGCAGTTTGTATCTTTGCGTGATTGTTCTTCGGGACATTCGCGTAAGGGTGCAGCTGCCTGAGAGTTGACTTTCTTGCCCTATTCGAAACCTGGGAGTTCATGCCTTTCGCAAGTCTGGTATGCACTCTCCGGGTTCTTAACTCCTTGGAAATCCGGGGCTGATGACCTGATAACAGATAAAGTAGACCGCAAAGTTTCGATTGAGCACAGGAGCCGCCTGGCGATACTCCTGTGCTTTTTAATTTCAACGCATTTACGATATCTTATAGTATTTCATGCCCAAACGAGACCTGAGCACAAGCCACGCCCAAGCCCTGCACAAGCCACGCCCAGCGCATGCCCGCCGCTCTTATGCCCATGCCATGCCCGCTGCTTTATGCCACTTTGGCATACAAATCCGCTAGTTCCTATGCCATTCCGGCATATTCCTCCCCGGACCACTGCATTTATGCCACGTTGGCATACAAATCCGCTAGTTCCTATGCCATTCCGGCATATTCCTCCCCGACCCCGCCGCTTTATGCCACTTTGGCATACAGATCCGCCAATTCTTATGCCATTCCGGCATATTCCTCCCCGGACCACTGCATTTATGCCACTTTGGCATACAGATCCGCCAATTCTTATGCCATTCCGGCATATTCCTCCCCGACCCCGCCGCTTTATGCCACTTTGGCATACAGATTCGCTAGTTCCTATGCCATTCCGGCATATTCCTCCCCGGACCCAAACTGTTCTCTGCACTGAACCGGTACGGAACCGATCCGACTCCGACCCCGACCCCGACCCTGACCCCGACCCCGACTCCGACTCCGACCCTGACCCTGACCCCGACTCCGACCCTGACCCCGATCCGACCCTGACCCCGACCCTGACCCTGACCCTGACAATCACGCCGCATCGACCGAAAGAAAAAGAGAGGGAAGGGAAGGGAAGGGAAGGAAGGAAGGAGAGGAGAAGAGGAAAAGGAAAGCAAAGAGCACCATCACCACCGAATAAGTTCAGGCACCACAATGCCAAGAGTAGGATCCCAAAGCCTCCCTCCGGAACATATACCTGGCAAATAGTTGTAGAACCGGGTTTTCAAGATACGCTAACCACGCCAACTCTTGTTATACATGACAAGCAAACAGCAGCCTACACTTGAATTCACTATTCTCATCTGCGAGAAAAGCCACTGGACCGAAATAATAGGCGCGGTAAGTCTCCCAAAGGACCACTAAAAGACCTGCCGCCAAGAGCTAAGCCTCACACTTTTATCCAGTGGCATCGAGACCAAGAACAGTGATAGTGAAAAACATACTTTTAAATTGGAATCCCAGGAGTTACCACTTAACTCTTTTTATTTAATAGCCAAACAAATTCATCTTCGCCCGATTCAAGAAAGCCCCCCAGGGACTTTCTAGCTTCTGCAACCTTGAACAACCGAGAAGGACAGAATCATGCCTAGATGGAAAATGCCTAAGACACCCCACGGAAACCCCCTGCTTCACTTCTTCAAAACATACGCATTCTTTGTCCTGAGTTCCGCCCTGGTCCTCTTCTTCGGAATTGGAGCCAGCCTCTCAGCTTCTCTTGCCGGTTCAATCGGTCTGGTTCTCTCCGTCGCCATGACAAGCCTGGTGCTCGGAATCTTTTCGACCATGATCCTGCGCACTATTTTCAACCTGGCCCAGACAGGAAAGATGCTTCAATACCTTGCCTTCGCCAAGGTATCCGTACTTGCTGTCCTGATCCACCATTTCTTTTTCCCGGCCAGCCTGCAAGTCGACATACCGATCCTTGCCGGTCTGATGATATTTATCCTCGCCTTCGCGCCTGCCACCCTCACCGGTGTCATCCCGTTCAAGAAACGACGCTGGATGCCGGTACCTCACAAGAGGAAAGGCTGACGCACTTTTAAGAGAAGAAAGTCTTATGAGTAGAAAAATCCTCGTCTGCACCAGGGGCAAAAAGTGCCCCAGGAAAGGCAGTTGCGAAATCTATGATCTGGTAAAAGATAACGCCGGCCCGGACACCACGGTGGTCGGCTCCAAATGCCTTGGCATGTGCAAACACGGACCTTCCGTGGTGGTCATGCCGGGCAAACTCAAGTTCAAAAAGGTTTCCAAATCAGAGGCGAAAACAATAGCCGCTGGGGAGTACTCAACTTCCGGGAAGCCTGCATCTTCCGACAAAAAGAAGAAGAAAAAGAAGTCCAAGAAAAGCAAAAAGAAAAAGGACTGAACTTACCATGGCATATCTAATTTTGCTAACGATAGCGACTATCCTGCTTATTAGATTCTTTCCGAGGTCAAAGAAGGCGACCGGAGCGACACTTTATAGCGCCGGTCCACTATCCGTCGAAGACCCTCTGAGGGAAGAGTTGTTTTCAAACTTGCAGGGCAACATCCTGTCAGGTCATGGCAGAAACTTTTCTGCCCATGTTTTTATTGGCTTCTCCAGAGATCAAAAGGCTTCCCGCGCCTGGCTGAAAAGCCTGGCTGGAGCGTATGCGACCTCTTTCAAAGACCAACAGCAAAGCGCTCTGGGATACAGAAGCGCGAGCCTGGACGGTGGACTCTTCGGACATCTGGCTCTTTCAGCCCGGGGCTATCTTGCTCTAGGATTTAAAGAGACATACCTTCCCCGGGGTCTTAGCGTAGATCCCCTGGACCGCAACAAAGAAAACGATGTTTTCCTCAGCGGCATGAAAGGACGGGCAAGGTATTTGCTGGACCCATCCATCGACGTATGGGAAACACCTTTTCAAGAAGAGATCCATCTTCTTCTGTTGCTCGCCTCGGACAACAAAGCCGAGTTGGAGCAAGCGCTAACGCGAGTGCTTGAGGACGCAAGCCAAAATTCAATGGTGGTGCATACGGTGGAAAGGGGAGAGACCTTGCTCAAGCAGCTCGACCCGGAAGATCCCCAATCCGTTGTTCACGTGGAACACTTCGGCTATGTAGACGGGCGCAGCCAACCGCTATTTCTGGAAGAGCAACTCGAAAAGGAACGAGCCTCGGGTGGCATATCGAACTGGGATCCGACCGCGCCACTGAATCTGGTTCTAGTGACCGATCCCTTCGGACGGACCGAAAACAGCTACGGAAGCTTTCTTGTATACAGGAAGCTGGAGCAGAATATCCGGGGCTTTAAAAAAGCCACCCGCCAACTGGCCGGTGAACTTGGTATCAGCCCGGAGCTAGCGGGCGCTATGGCAGTCGGTCGATTCAAAGACGGCACTCCGGTTGTCCTGGAAGACAAGCCAGGGCGGACGGATGTACCGAACAATTTTGATTTCAGTCAGGACCCCCAGGGAAGGCGTTGCCCCTTTCACTCGCATATAAGGAAGACAAATCCCCGGGGTGAGGCTGTCGGATTCGAAACCGGAGACGAAAGCCTGGAGATGGAAAAACGCCATAGAATTGCCCGGAGAGGAATCCCCTATGGCGGTCCTCTTCAAGAAAGCGACGATTCGGAGAATCTGCCGGAAGAAGGCTCAGGGCTGCTCTTTCTCTGTTATCAATCAGATATCAGGGAGCAGTTTGAATTCATTCAAAGACGCTGGAGCAACAACCCTTACTTTCTACAACCCCAGAAGGACGAGGATTCGGACTACGACAAGACCGGTCTTGATCCCCTAATCGGGCAGCCGCATCCGACCAGCCCCAACGCCGCCCGGGCTCCCGAAAACTGGCCTGGCGGCTGGGGGAAAGAGACGGTAAAGGTAGATACATCTTTTGCCGGATTCGTGAAGATGCTGGGCGGGGAATACTTCTTCGCTCCGTCTCTGAGCTTCTTCGAATATCTCTGACAGAGCAATCAGCCATGAGACCAAAATGATTTCTAAGAAACCGCATCGGAGCTTCCTGTCAATCCGGTATTTCCGGCGGTTTCTTTTTCTCACACACGCTTTACTACCGCCTATAGTTATTAAACAAACAGGGGCTGAATGAAACAAGACCATAAAACCAGTTCTGACACCATAACCCCGGGTGGGGGATTAGCAACCCCCACCGGGGGTTACGGACATATGGCTGCGCGAACCCTTGATTTCATAGCCTTTTCCTGAGATCTCTATAAGGCCGAGCCCGGAGAAAAGCCACCATCTAAAACAGAGCTGGAACTTACAAAAAAATGTAGAGAAGCTGAAGATTATCAGAGAAGTAGAAATGTAATAAGCACTAAAGAGAAGCTAGGGAAGATACAACTACTGCACTGTTTTTTGGAAAAGAACCCGACGTACTTCCATTGAGAAATAAAACTTCCTTCCTACCCCCTCTGTCTAACGACGGATCGGAAAAGGTGTCCGCGAAGTTTACTGCTCATCTTTGAAAGTATGAACGGTTACCAGGCTCAATCCGATTTATCCAGACCTTATTCAAATAGAGGTCTGTTTTAAGCATCCGAACAAAAACTCAAAATCCTCAAGTGGAGCAATATTATGCACAACCACGATCACATGCATGACGCCATGGGAGGAGCACTGGTCGCTCCTGAATGGCTGATTCTCTCTCTTTCAGCGCTCTTCGCCCTGGGCGCCGCTTTCTACCTCTACCGACTTTTCTTCCGGGACCAGGTCCGGGCGGCCACCGGTTATTCCGACTGGGAAAACGAGGTCGGTCACGGTCTCTGCATGCTTGCCATGGCTGGCGCGATGGCACCGGCTGCTTTGCAAGCACCACCTATGGTGTGGGTCGTCAGCCTCTGCGCAGCAGGAGCCTGGTTTATTGTCCGGGCACTGACCTGGGGAAAAACACTGACTTACAACAAAGCCTGGTATGACTGGGTCCATGTGGGCATGCTCTTCGGTATGGCTCTCATGTTCGTCCACGTCAACCTCGGTCTCATCTTAACGGCTCTTCTCCTGGCTTTCTGGGGATGGTTTACATCTTATTACGCTTATCAAGTATTCCTCGACCTCAAGAATCCAAAGGTCTTCTCTCTGGGAGCAGACTTCGCCCACTTCGCCATGGGCCTGGTCATGTTCCTCATGACCCTGTTCCCGTCCATGCTAATGCCTATGCACGGCCAGCACGGCGGACACATGCACCACGACCACACCCAGGTAATCGAAACCATCGACGACTCCGCCATTTGCAAGTCCGGTGGCAATGTCTCCCTGGCCGACGACAGCTCTTTCGACGCTTACCTCTCAGCCACAGCGGCTTCATCGGGCCCCGTCTTCGTTATGTTCCAGGGCAAGTGTGACAAATGCGCGGCGGAGGTGCCGGTGTTTCAAGAGGTGGCAGACAAATATCAGGGCCATGCGAACTTCGTCCGCCTGCGTCTAGCCGACTCCCCTGAGGTGGCCGACCGTTATGGCGTCACCGAATGCCCCTGCATTCTCTGCATCAAAAACGGTGCCCTGGCGCAGAATCGTCTCACCGACTCTGCCGAGGCGGCCGACATCGAGGCATTCGTGAAGGCAAACTTGTAAATTTCAGCTTCGATTCCGGAATACGGAGACGGCTTCGTTCGGAAGTCGTCTCCGTTTCTTTAGGATTTCAGAAAAATTTCTGAGATTCCGACAGAACGATGACAAACTGGCTAAAGAAAT
>JAUIJG010000220.1 GCA_030431355.1 bacterium | reverse complement strand
GCGAGCATGCCGTCGATAACGAGCGCGCCGCCGGGGCCCTTCAAGACCGCCAGATCGTAAACGCCACAAAGAACGCTCTGCCAATCAGAACCAACGCTCGTATGGGCAACTTCTACACTCCCGACAAAGAAGCAAGACGCAAACACGAAGAGGAATTGGAGAGACAGAGACAAGCCGATGCCGCATTCCGTGCAAACATCGCCATGCCTCATACCGCGCCCCACGGCATGAATCAACTGCATTTTGCTGCTCCTGGAGCCAGTCACGCTCGTGTGCTGAAAGACAACAGAGAGCATGTGGTAGTTCCGCATCCGGAGCCCATGGTTATGGCACCGGAAATGCAGAGTCACCAGTATCGCCAACTCCCATCCGCCGTACCAACTGTTAATCCTGCCATGCAAGCCAATCCATACGCATACGCCAACGGCAGCTACTACAACAGCGCCGGAGCAGGCAGCCACTACCATGTTCCTGTTCATACCGCTGACGGCAAACGTCTCAAAACAGTGGTCAGCCGCTAAGTCGGTAAGCTGCTAAGTCAAAATTTCACTTCATCCCGAAGTTTGAAGCCTGAAGCATGCTAATTCTATTTAGCTCCTCATTTGAAAGCGGCATAGCATCTGTTGCCCCGAGATTCTCTTTGACCTGAATCTCGGTCTTACAGCCAACTATGGCAACGGATAGCTCTTTTATCTTGAGAACCCATTGCAGGGCAGCCTGGGCCATTGTTCTTTCCCCTGGCCGAATTAAAAATTCCAGATCCTGGGAAGCTTTAACCCGGGCATTGACATAATCCAGGGGCCAGCTGCTCCGCATATCACCGGCAGGAAAAGTACTGTTGGGCGGATACTTTCCGGAGAGAAATCCGTTTGCCAGTGGCTCTCTGGCAATCAGCGCACAACCTTGCTTGTAGGCTGTCGGCAGAACCTCCTCAATCATGCGGCGATCACAGCAAAAAATATTAATCGGAATTTGAAGGCAGTCAGGTCGGGCATGTTCAAGAGCCGCCAGAGACTCCTCGGCGGTGGTAACCGAAAGCCCCCAGGCTCTTACTTTTCCTTCCTGCTTCAAGCGCTCGAATATGGAGAAAGTCTCCGGTCTCACAATCAGGTCAAGGGGCGGGCTGTGGAGTTGATACACGTCGATGTAATCGGTCTGCAATCGGTTGAGACTTTTGTTGAAAGCAAACAGAATGTACTCTTCGCTAAATGTCTGGAAGCCGTAGCCCTGGTAAAAGTCGCTACCGACCTTCGTGGCAATCACAACCCGATCCCGCACGGATTTCAAAGAGCTGCCCAGAAGCTCCTCACTATGACCCCAGCCATAGACATCCGCCGTATCGAAATAATTACAACCGGCCTCCAGGGCCTCTTCAACAGCAACAATTGAATCTTTATCATCAACCGGTCCATAGCTGATGCCGTGGTCGTTACCCCCGATGGCCCAGCAGCCGAAACCCAGCTCTGAGACATTGATTCCGCTCTTTCCAAATGCTCGATAATTCACCCTTTAACTGCTACCTTTGATTTCCTAATTGCCAAGACTGTTAACGAACCTGTTTCGAGACCTTCAAGAAAGATGAATGCCGGACCAAATAACCGATATAGTGTATTACAATAACCGTCAAGCTGACGTAACTGCTGGAGACTCTTTGGAATATGGATGTATTTGACATTACAATAGTTGGGGGCGGTCCGACCGGTCTGTTCGGCTCTTTTTACGCTGGATTGCGTGGACTCAAGACTAAAATTATCGACGTTCTTCCCGAACTGGGAGGACAGCTGACTGCCCTCTACCCCGAAAAATATGTATACGATGTGGCAGGACATCCTAAGATCCTGGCGAAGGATCTTGCTAAGAACCTGGCAACTCAGGCTCAGCTTTTCAAGCCTTCCGTGATCCTGGGAGAAAAAGTTCTCACAGTTGAAACCATCGAACATGAAGGCGAAAAAATCTGGAAGATCCAGACAGATAAGAACAGCGAACACTTCTCCAAAACTATCCTTCTCGCCCTGGGTGCCGGAGCCTGCGTGCCCAAGAAACTCGACCTCGACATTCCTGATTCCTGGGAAGAGGACTGTGTTTTCTACGCGGTGAAAAGCAAAGAGAAATTCAGAGACAAGAACGTTCTCATCGTGGGCGGTGGAGACTCCGCCGTGGACTGGGCAAATGAATTTTCCGTACTTGCCAACAAGGTCACCCTGATCCACAGAAGAGATCAGTTCAGAGCTGTACAAAGCTCCGTGGAAGAGATGAAGCGCAATAAGATCGACATCAAAACCTTCTACGAACTGAAAGAAGTTAAGGGTAACGGTCATATCCAGGAAGCGGTTATCTTCGACAATCGCACCGGCAAAGAAGAGACCATTCAAATAGATCGTCTCCTCATGAACGTCGGCTTCGTCATCAACCTCGATTTCCTCAGACAGTGGGGAATTGAAATGGAGAAAAACGCCATCCTCGTTAACGAGAAGATGGAAACCAACGTTGATGGCATCTATGCTGCCGGAGACATCGCCGCTCACACAGCCAAGCTCAAGCTAATCGCCACCGGCGCGGCTGAAGCGGCAACAGCAGTTAACTTCGCGGTTGTTCATATCAACCCGCAAGCTAAACTCTACCCCGGTCACAGTTCAAACTTGAACATCAGCATCTAGCTGTTGTAGTAGCTAGAACAATTGCTTACCGGCTTTTTCAAGAGCGGCTCTCCCAGCGGAGTCGCTCTTCTCTTTTATTCTGAGTAGCTTCATGGCATTAGTAGAATAGACCTCCACAAGTTCTTTGCCGGAGAGCGCATTCTTCAAGTGCTTGATGGCGATGGACTGTTTGAAGAGAGGGAAATCAGAACCGAACAGAACTCGGGATGAACCCAGTCTATCGACCGCTCTTCTAATTACTTTTGCCGGCTGCCAGGATGTCTCCACCATCGTATTTTCATAGCGCTCGCACAAATCAAGCACCTTGCGCCAGGACTCCCAACCGATATGGGCCAGAATAAATGTGACCGTTGGGTAATCTCTTATCAACGGCTCCAGAGCTTCCACCTCGGTGCAGCCGTCCAGGCCGTTCAAAGCCTCGGTGGGAATATGACCGGTATGAATCAAAATAGGCAGATCATACTGAGCAGCTAAACCAGCCACAGACCCCATTCTATAAGGCAGTTCCCCGCAGGCATAGCCGCCCACTATAGGATGAATCTTGATACCGGATACGGAGCCAGATTCAATGAAAGGCTTTAAGTAACCGACCGGATCGGGATTCTCCTTTTCCACCGAAGCAAACACAGAGACCCGTTCTCTGTAAGGCTCGGTCATTTTGAGTATGTTGGCTGTGGATGTGAGAGGCTCAATCGAATGGATAACGGCATGGTCCACACCGTTCCTGTCCATTCGAGCAATCAAGGCCTCAATATTATAGGTATTGAAGAGCCTGAGTACTTCCATCAAGCCCAGTTTGCCCAATCTTGTATATAGGTAGCGACTGAACCGGTCCCGGTTGTTCAAAGCCAGAAAACTGACCACCTGATCATGCAAAGGCTCACTTTTAGCAGCCAGCTGTTCGAAGAAAGGTCGGATTGCTTTGAATGTCTTTTGGGAACTATCCTGGGGACAGCACCTCAACTGTGTGTTCCCATCCTGCAAATGGGTATGAAAGTCCACAGTATAAAGGCCGCCATTCATCTTCTATATCCCGGATTTCCAAAAATCTTTCAACTATTGATGAACAATCAATAGAAGTTCCCCTCAAGCTAAGATGAGAGAACTAATTAACCATTGTAAATCCATTTTGAAAAATCGCCTAGTCTACGCCAGCGGCAGCTTATCAAGGGATAAGCGGGTATAGAAGAGAAGAAGTTACCCAAAAGGACTTGAAAACCCTGCCTGCACTATATATTGTGTGCCGATAACAAATCTACGCCATATATAATGCCATACAAATGTAGTATAATATTACTACGGACATTCAAGTACGGTTTTCATCTTATATATAGGTACAAAGGGGTGAGTTCGAGTGTTTTCTAAAAACGCCATACGAGTTCTTGAAAAACGATATCTACTCCGGGATGACCGGGGGAATTTGATTGAGAACCCTGAAGACCTGGTAAAACGAGTGGCCGAGGCTGTCGCCAAGGCTGATAGACAGTGGGGTCTCTCCCAAGAAGATGGCAAAAAACTTGCCGGCTCCTACTTTGCCATGATGGAGAGCGGCAAATTTCTGCCGAACTCACCAACACTGATGAATGCCGGAAAAAAAGACGGTCAGCTCTCCGCATGTTTTGTTCTTCCAGTGCCGGACAATCTCGAAGGCATTTTTGAAACCTGCAAACACGCAGCTTTGATCCACAAAACAGGTGGCGGCACCGGTTTTTCATTCAGCCGCCTGCGACCCCACAAAGATCCCGTCGCTTCTTCCATCGGAGTAGCCTCCGGCCCGGTCAGCTTCATGGGCGTGTACGACGCCGCCACCGAGGCTATCCGCCAGGGAGGCACGCGCCGTGGTGCCAACATGGGTATTTTGCGGATAGACCATCCCGACATAGAAGCATTCATCTCCTGCAAACGTGACACGAACAAGCTGAACAACTTCAATATTTCAGTGGCGGTCACGGATCAATTTATGGAAGCCTTACAAAAAGACGGAGATTTCGATTTAATCCACCCTACAAGTGGAGAAACAGTCAAAACCGTCAAAGCCAGAAGTCTATTCGACCAGATTGTGGAAAACGCCCATTCCACCGGTGAGCCGGGACTGGTCTTTATAGATCGCATAAACAAAAGCGATCCTATGAAAGAGAGTTTCGATGAGGAAGGAACGGTGATAGCCGGAACAGAAGATATCGAAGCGACAAACCCTTGTGGCGAACAGCCTCTTGGCCCCGGTGACGCATGCAACCTGGGCTCCATCAACGTGTCGAAATTCGTTGACCCGCAGGCGGGTACATTTTTATGGGATGAGCTGAAAGAGACGATAAAACTCGCGGTCCGCTTTCTTGACGGAGTGATTGAAGTCAATCAATACCCGCTGGATTTTGTCTCCAAAGCGACGCTAAACAACCGACGCATCGGGCTTGGTCTGATGGGCTGGGCGGATTCTCTCATTCTTCTTGGTATCGCATACGATTCTGAAGTCGCTATAGAAAAAGCGGACGAACTGATGCGATTCTTCCAGGCAGAAGCTCATCAGGCTTCAAAAGATCTGGCCAGAGAGAGAGGCACATTTCCAAACTGGGAGTACAGTTTCTGGAAAGAACGTGACACCAAACTACGGAATGCCACAGTCACAACCATAGCTCCCACTGGAACCATATCGATACTGGCTGATACCAGCTCCGGTATCGAACCTCTCTTCGCCCTATCCTTCGTTCGTAGAGTTCTTGGTGGAGAAGAGCTTATCGAAGTCAATCCGCTCTTTGAAAAAATAGCCCGGGAGAGGGGCTTCTTCAGCAAAGAGCTGATGGAGCAGATCAACGAAAACGGCACCCTGGAAGGTATAGACGCTGTTCCTGATGATTTGAAGCGTATATTCGTTTGCTCCCACCAGATCTCCTACGACTGGCACGTAAAAATGCAAGCGGCTTTCCAGAAACATACGGACAACGCAGTCTCAAAAACCATAAATTTCCCCAACCACGCCACCGAAGAAGAGATAGAGAAGGCCTACCTGATGGCCTGGGATCTGGGTCTGAAAGGAATCACCGTCTATCGTGACGCGACCAGGGATAGCCAGGTGCTGAACATAAGCAAATCCGATCCCAAGAAAGGAGCCCGGAACAAGGAAGAGACTACTATAAAAAAGTCATCGAACCCAGATTCTGCAGAGACTGCTAGTAAAGCAGCCTCCGGTGAGACCTCCGCCAACAGTATAACTAACGGACATGCACATTCTGAGCCAAAATTAGTGGCCGCCGGGGCCAACCCCAGAAATGGGCTTCAGACGGGCTTTCGCGAAGACAAGACCTTCCACAGATCCGTGCCCTGCCCGGAATGCGGCACCAGTATAGGCTCCATGATGAAATACGAAGCCTGTTTGCTATGCGTAAACTGCGGTTATACTAAGTGCTAGTCTTGCTATGAAGCATAAATATGGAGATAAAAACTCTATGTCAATCCTAGTTGATCACGAAATCCGTACTGAGATCGCCAAAGGGAACCTTATCCTCGAGCCTTACGATGATAAGCTCATCCAGCCGAACTCCTACGATGTTCGCCTGGCCGAGCAATTTTCCTGGCACGATCCCAGCGACCAGATCATCGACCCCTACAAATCCGATTCGGTGCTCCAGGGTCTAGTCCACGTGGTTAACGACAGCATAGTTATCCATCCCAAACAGTTCGTCCTGGGAGCCACCCTGGAAAAGATGACCCTTCCGGACGATATAGTCGGTCAGCTGACGGGCAAATCAAGCCTGGCTAGACTGGGAGTAATGGTTCACGTGACTGCAGGCTTCATCGATGCCGGCTTCAGCAATCCGCCGGCCCAAGTGACCCTCGAAATCTATAACGTGGGTAACAGACCGGTCCGGCTCCATGCCGGAATGCCAATCGGGCAGATGGTTTTCACCAGAACAGCCAAATGCGAACTACCCTACAACAAAAAGCCTTCGGCAAAATACAACGGACAACCGGCAGCTGCGCACAGCAAATACTATCTGAACAAAGTTTAGATAGTCCCGCTTCGGCAGTCCCCTCGAATCCAACCAGAAATTTAGTGAGAACCACCTCGAAATGAGGTGGTTTTTGCTTATAGAGCCGATGATCTTTCAAATTTAATCTGCCTGATGGGAATATTCCCACGGACAACGGGCGTAATACCATTTACCATCCTGGTTAGATTCCATTAATATTGAATCAACTTGCAGGGCTGCCCACTGCTCGAAAAGCAAGAAGTTTATATGAGAAGAGGTCAATCAGATGCCACAAGGCTCCCCATTCGAATTCGAACCGCAAGAGACTAAAGGTGATCCCTCAAAGGGGCGGGCTACCTATGGCGGTGACGTGGATCAAACCATTCCATTTATAGACGATGACAGAAAGCCGACTGTAGATCCCTTCCTGATTAAACAACCGGAGACGGCCACCAGACCGGACGCTGAACGAGCCACTCCCCAGGGACTATTTCCCGAACAGACTTTTACCGAAGCCCATAAAGACAAACTTGGTCCTGGCGGCATCATGGACCAGCGCGAAAAGACCGCTCTGGAAAAACAATATGCCGAGATCAATGAAATCCTCCAGAATAGAGATCGCGTCAAAGGCAACGATCCCTGGATTTACTCCGTGGGAACCGCCGCTGGCACAGCATTGACCGTAGGCTCGATTCAAAATGGCATTTTAGACCCCCGCCTGAAAGCAGCCGCTGACAAAGCAACCTTCTCCTCCGTCAGAACGGAAGGTTTTGCGGATTGGTACAACCGCTCCCATAACCACCTCACGGCAGAAGGCGCAGGATCCTGGTTCAACAAAAACTACGATGGAAGGTCGGCCATATCTAGAGCAGACAGAAATATCGATGACGCTCTGGGAAGAATTCATAAGATCGTCTCCGAAGGCGGTGATGAGATTGCCCACGCAGATCTGACAAAACTGACCCGGGCCGCCGATAGACTGAACGGCGCGGCGGTCAACAGCTACGACGATATACTCAAAGCCACTGCTTCAGACGGGGCTCTCTCCCACAACGGGCTGAGAACCTTCCAGGGCAAACAATGGAAATCTTCTTCCGGCATAGTCTTCGACGGCGATGAAGTAGCTCGCCTGGTGGAAGACAAACGGACAGCCGTGGGCGGACTCTATAACGAATCGCAGAAATTCACCGTGGCAGACGATGTGGCCCAGGGATGGAGGTCTGTAAAATCAAGAGCAGCTATAGCTGGTCTAGCTGCAGCCTCCATGTCCATAGGAGATGACTATTTCCGAGGCTCGGTCTTCAACAACCTCAGCCCCGTTGCTGCACCAATCACTGATGTTGAACATAAGACCGGTGTCTCCGGATTGGCTATTCCCCTTGCTTTATCAACGCATAAGATAGGCGACTCTAAATGGAAAACCGGCGGAAAGCTTCTGGGAGCCATGACAGTCAGTGCCGGAGTCGATGCCTTGATGAAAGACTCAGCGCTGACAGCAGCTCTACCTGAACCGATAAAACGTACAACCTGGGAAGATGGGCTCGCCATGGGTGGTGCCCTCTACTTCATGCCCCGGGCTAAGAACTGGAAAGGCAAAGCAGCTATATTCGCCAGCGCCTATGTTGCCGGAAATTTACTCGATGGTGCCTTGAGCAGTACTGCCAGGGAAGACATCGATGTTCCCACCACCGCCGCCATCAAAACCATGGAACAAGTCGGCAAAGAGCGCAACTTCAACAACATGAAGCTGGCGGTCCATTCCTGGAACAAGGTTGGAGAACGAAGCATTGGAGCTGAAGGTGCTGTCTGGACAAGGTTCCAGGAGCTAAACAACTACACCCCATCCAGTTCCGGCAGATTTCCGGAAAGAACGGAAAGGTGGAACTCTCTAAGCGGACC
>JAUIJG010000219.1 GCA_030431355.1 bacterium | reverse complement strand
GCTTCAGACTCGAAAACAGAGGCAGTCTCCTTCAATTCATAATACTCCCTGGAGATTGTCTGGCTGCTGTCAGTCTGTTCCTCCAGGTATTTTTGCATGATCGCAATATTTTCAGTTTGCTTATCCAGGTACTTGTTCAGCCTCTCCACATTGCTCTGGCTGGCATCATAGGCAATCTCGAGCTCTTCGATTCTGGCAATAGCTCTATCAAGCTCACTAGGCTCTGACTCTCCTTCCGTCCACCTTCTTATTGGAATACTGGCTACAGAACTATTTCTAACATCATTGCTATTGAAGTTTGCTATGGAATATCCTTTGTTCTTATAGTAGCGTGCCACCGTTTTGTAGCCTATGGGATCAAACTTCTCGGTCGGCATGTCGCACAATGCGTTAGCTCCACTCGCCTTACAAGTTTTGCACATTTCATGGTCAAACTTCTCGGTCTGAAACTCTTTAAGAGGACGTTCCAGGAAGTTGCCCATTCCGAACCTGTTTTCGTCGAAGACTGCGCAGCAAAGTTGCACCTCTCCCCGATGGTTCATTGCCACCACTTCCGATTGCAGTCTGCAATAGTCCGTCTTGTTATTCAATGCTAAATTCATCAAGTCGTCGGGTTGAGCGCACAAAATTGAGGCTATATCTCTGTCCTCATCGGTAATCGAGTAGCCGAAAGTGCCCGGATTGAACATCTCAATGGACTTTTCCATCGGACAGAGCATCGCCCAGATCGGATTGAATTGAAAGCCCAGATAGTTGACATAGTCCTTCATCCTAATCTCGTCATCAAGATTTCCCAGATAACGATGGAAACACACTTCGATGTAGGTATCGGGAGAATGCTCGGTATGCAACTCTGAAAGCAGCTCCAGATTTTTCTTGACCTTTTCGATATCGCCGCCTCGATGGGTCCGCCCATAAGTCTCTTGTGTGAAACCGGAGAGAGAGACCCTGATAGCCGAGGGCTTCTCCAGCATAACCTCTTTCAAATTTCTGGAAATGTTCAGGTTGGTGCTCAATCCAACAGGAATGTTCTTCTTGTGTATGCGTCGAATCATTTCGGGCAAATTCGGATGGACAAAAGGCTCAGTCCAGTTGTACAGATTTACCGACTCAAGGTCGCACTCGGCGGAAGCTTTATCCAAAATTGCATCCAAAAGATCCGGAGACATTATTCCGGAAGGATTCAGCAAATCTTGCATGTTGCCCTGGGGACAGGAGGGGCACTTTAGATTGCATGCGCCGACAATGTCTATAAAAAAGGAGTATTTCTTCATGGTGTTCTGTTGCTGCAGGGAGTCGGCAAAGTTAGTCTGCCAGGAACAATGGTCTTTTTAAGAGCTAGTTTTTCACATTTAATTAAATAGTGAATTTGAATAAAATTAGCCTTGTTTTGCCAGCTCCCAAACGAACTGATATGTGAGAGCATCTTCACGTCCGGCCAGAGCATCAAGATCGATGTAATTGGCGGCTGGCTTCGCGTCAAACTCAGTGCGGTCAAGTGGCAAAGATACATTGTTCTCCCAGCACTTCACAAGACCGCAAGACTCTATCATTTGGCTTAAAGTGCCACGCACGAAAAAGCGGATATGAGTTCTATCTAAGAGACCTTCATCTCTGTAAAGAAAAGATCCGGCGGCTAGTTCAGCCACCAGCCCCAGGTAACCGACATTGGGAATAGATATGAGCACTTTCCCTTCAGGGCTCAAAAATGCGGTCAATTGCTTCAAGACCTCGGCCGGCTCGAATAAATGTTCGAGAATGTCGGCACAGACAACATATTCGAAAGTCAGGTCTTTTAGAGCGGTAGCCAAATCTACTTTATTAAGATCGGCGATAAACAAATGCTCATAACCATCCCGAGCTTCAGTAACAAAAGCAGGGTCAATCTCGATGCCAAAGACGGAGCAGTTCTTCTCTTCCGTAAGATGGTACCCCAAAGAACCAGGTCCAGTGCCCACATCCAGCACTCTGGACCCTTCAGGAATTCTTTCGGCGATTTTGGTGAGGGAATCATCCTCGCACTGCCCAATGCAACGGTCATACCGCTTGCGTGAATAGGCTATTGAATCGTTGCCAGTATTCATTTGATCTTCTAATCTCCGAAAACTACCTGGAAACGGACTGCCGATAAGAGCATAAAGATGCGATTTATTTTAGCAACGATGCCGCTCTTAGTCATACCGAATCGAGTTAAGATCGGGGGCGACCGAGGGTTATTTTAGAGAATTATGCCGGAAGGAAACACTGAAACGAAGCTAATCTGCTTCTATCTGCCACAGTTTCATCCAATTAAGGAAAACGATGAGTGGTGGGGCAAAGGCTTTACGGAGTGGCACAAAGTCACTGCAGCCAAACCTCTGTTTTTTGATCATCTACAGCCGAAAAGACCCACAGAGCTGGGCTACTACGATCTCAGGCTCCCTGAAGTGATGCAGAGACAAACAGAACTTGCCAAAGAGTACGGTGTGTACGGATTCTGCTTCTATCACTACTGGTTCGGTCCAGGCAAGCGCCTTCTAGAAAAACCGGTGGAGAATTTTATTGAGTCAAAAGAGACGGACATGCCCTTTTGCCTCTGTTGGGCAAATGAAAACTGGACCCGTCGCTGGGATGGTTCTGAGCAAGAAGTCTTGATGCAACAAACCTACTCCGATGCGGTGGCCGAAGACTTCATCGAATCCCTCATGCCCGCTTTCAAAGACCGCCGCTACATCAGGGTCGACGATAAACCGATGCTGATTGTCTATGACACCAGACAGCTTGAGAATCCATCCAAGAGTATCGCGCTCTGGAATGAAATCATGATAGAAAGAGGATTCGAAGGTCTGCATGTTGTAAGAGCAAACACTTTTCAAAAGTATGATGAGGAGACAAATCCTCAGGAAGAAGGTTACGATGCCGCCCTGGAGTTTCCGCCCCACGGCATTTCCACTCAGCCTCTACAGGTGATACCACTGCAAGAAGACGATGAGTTCCAGGCTACTGTTCTAGACTATCAAGAGATTCTTTTTAAGTCTGTGCACCGCAACACCCCTGACTATGAACTCTACCGGGGGATTTTTCCTAGTTGGGACAATACCGCCAGGAGAGAAGACAAAGCCTTCGTCTGCCACGGTTCAAGCCCTGAGCTCTACGAACACTGGCTTAGAGAGCTGATCGACTGGACAAAAGAGAATCAAAGCAGCCCGGAGAGACGTTTCATTTTCATAAATGCCTGGAATGAGTGGGCCGAAGGAGCTTACCTCGAACCGGATGAACACCATGGCAGGGCATATCTGGAAGCAACTAAAGCTGCCCATGGGAAGCAGCGTCAATTCATGGACTTATGCCTCAATCGAGGGGAATACTCAATCGACAAGGATGGAATCCTGAATCTGAACGGAACCAAACTTGCCGCCACCAAATCAATTAAAGGCGAGGTAGAAAAGATGTTCGCCTCCAGCGGCAAGCTTTTCGTGGAAGGCTGGGCGCTGGATTCAAAAAATCCTCTCGAATCCATTCAACTTTTGCTGGTGGACGAAGATAGAATTTTAGGCACCGGTAGAACATCGCGAACCAGAGAGGATCTTGCCGGCAAATTGGGAGTGAACTCAATGGCCTGCGGTTTTGAATTTTACTCGAACAACAGATCCGGTGCTGTCAGATTGCTGGCGATTTCCAATGATTTGAAATACGCCGAATTATCCAGTTCCCAGGTTCCGGTCTGAGGGTCTTGAATAATGGAATCCAAACTTAGCAACAAAAAAGAAGACACCAGCACACTCAACTACCCTGTATTGAAAGCGATACATCGATTGAGAAATTCTCAGCCGAGGGCAGTGATCGTGGTGACAGAAAGAGAGCCGCTCCAGACCCGGAGCCTGGTTAAGAAGCTGCTCAAACACCATTCGGCGAGCACACCTCTCGTCATTGTTTCCAGGGCAAAAGATCTGGAGCACTTTTCTCTGGGTCTGCAAACGGTAGGCCGGCAGACATGGATAGAGTTTAAAAGCGATGAAATAGATAGTTATCTGCAACTATTGAAATTCATTAGACCTGAGGCCATCGATGTTGATGGCATTTTAAATCCTGAATTGGAGTTGTTGCTCAAGAAATTGGCGGCTGGAGATATCTCAAGAAATAGAAAAATCCCAGCGAAGGCAGTCCAAGGAAAAGCGGTGACACCGGCCGCGCCTGTCGCAAGTTCCATAAAGCCTAAAGGAGTTCAAAAGAACATACAACGCAAAACAGAGGCATCTGCTTCAAAGTCTGATTCAAAGCAGGTTATGCCACGATCGATTATGCCTCGACAGGTTATGGCCCCGGCGCTCCCGGTTAGTAGTAAGTCAGCCAGAACAAAAAAAACAGCTTCAGAGAGTAAGTCTGTTTCAAATGCGCAAATTACAGTTTGCCTTCCTTTGACCGTTAATGAAAAGGTTTTGTCTGGATATCTAACCGCTATTAGCAAAGTTTCCAGTAGTTTTGAAATCTTGGCACCAGGCGGAGAAGATCAGAAAAGGCTTGTAGAGAGCTTGTCCGGTCAAGCGCTGGTCCAACAAAGAAAGCTATTCACCTGGGTTTGTCCCGGAGATTTGACCAGGGAAGAGCTCCTCAATGAATGCTTGAAGAGAGCCAGAGGAAAGTTCATATTGATTCCCGGAAGTGCATTCTCCGAGATGGCGAAGGAGATTGATTCGCTATTGATTAGGATGAAGACTGAAAGTGCAGCTGTGCTTTTGCTGGGTGATCATCCCTACTTTGATGCAAAACGGGATGACTCCACAACTAGCAAAATATCCAATAACGGTGAGACAACATTCTCCAACGAAGAGCTGGTTGACATGCTAATCGAGCAACCTCACAAAGCACTGCTTAATGACATGACGGTTGTATTTAGGGCAGACAATATCGGAAAAGGCTTCAACAGAAAGCTCAGTCATCTATCAACCATCGAGTACTTGCTCAGGCTCAGCATGAAAAGTTCAGTTGTACACATGCCTCTCGCCTCAAGAAAAATCGGCAAATCAGATAGTGGTTTTGCCTACGCATACAGTCGAGATTTCTTTATCAACCTGATCTCTGAAGTTCAGGAGATAGGCAAAGCCTGGTCGAATAAGAAAGAGAAATTCCCCCTCAAAGGCACTGTGCTCTTCGACCGTGTGATCATCAGTATGGCGGAAGTGATTTCGATTATTGAAGAGCAGGGCGGCTTTGCCCATGATTTCAGACAATCCTCTCTTAGATCCGGTGCCTCAAATCAGGAAAAAATCACGAGGCTCAATAATGAACTGATTATTGTTCGCAAACTATTATTTGAAACGCTGGGTATCCTTGGCAGAAGTAGCTATTCTCCCGGCACCATATATAACTCCAGGGAGCGAATCACAGCATTAGAGAATCGTTTACGAGGTCTCTTAGAAAGCCCTTCCTGGAGATATACCAAAGTACTGCGTGACACCAACAAGTTGTTAATTGACAATATTTCAGCAGAAGATCGCATACCGGAAAGTCTGAAGCAAATCAAAAATATTGAGTGCAGCCGAAACTACGAAAAGTATCTAAAAGACACAATTAAAAGAGTTAAAACCAGCAGGTCCTGGAGAGTTGCCTCAACGATCAGATTGATTGTCGAGCCGATAGAAGTTAAGAAATAGGAGAAAACGCTTGGAGTCAATGTTTAAACGGATGAAGTGGCAAGAAGACAGAATGGTCCTCAATGATCTTGTATTCCGCCTTGAGCACTTCAAAAATGACGATTGGGACCAGGGCAACGAGTGCTTCCAATTTTATAAAGTCAAAGAGTTAATGGACCAATACGAAGCTTTCTTCAAAGGCAAAGAAGGTTTTGTCGCCAGAAACATTCTCGAAATAGGAATGTGGGATGGTGGCAGTCTGGTACTCTGGAGCGAATTGTTTTCGCCGATGAAATTGGTAGGAATTGATCTTCAGGAGAAGAATCCCAGCCCTTATTTTGAAAAGTATTTGAACAAGAGAAATCTGAAAGACAAAGTAAAACAATTCTGGGGAGTGGACCAGACCGATACCGCCAAGCTAAAGCTGATCGTAAAAGAAGAGTTTGACTCTGCACCGGATCTAATCTTTGACGATGCCTCTCATCTTTATCAAGCCACTAAAACCAGCTTCGAAACACTTTTTCCCCTGCTACAGCCGGGTGGCATCTACATTATTGAAGACTGGGCCTGGGGTCACTGGCCTGAACACTATGAAGATCCCTATTTCTATAACGAGACAGAGCTGACTAAACTGATAACAGAAATCATGGAGATGATAGGCTCGGTGCGGGACGCAGTTGCGGCAAAGTTGACTGTTTTACCAGGATTTGTGGTGATAGAGAAAGGTGACATCGAGTTGGACGAAGATTTCAGCCTGGAAAGTTATATTAGTAGAAGGGAGTTCATGAACTTAGATGCTCCGCTTCCTGTAAGGGTTCTGGATTGAGGGAATACAAATGGGCCTAGTCACAAAAATACGTGAAATCGATCTTTCCGAAGCCTACGGCGATGACTGGTTCAATACCCTTGTCAAAACGGTTGATAACAATGAGATAGATGGCGTAGTCTATCCCTCCTTTCCTGACGAGCAAATTCAAATATGGACAAATGGCTCAGCCGGAGAATACGCCCTTCTGGAGGCGTATCCGTTTTATCGAAGAATCTTGGCTTATTCCGAAGAGCTAGGCAAGAAAATAGACAAAGACACAAAGATCCTCGATTTTGGCTGTGGCTGGGGAAGACATCTTAGATACTTTTGGAAGGGCGTTGATCACGAAAACCTATATGGCACCGACGTGGACATTGAATACGTCAAGCGATGCCAGAGTGCTTATCCGGCAGGTAATTTTTCCCAGAACAGCATGATGCCCCCCCTGAAATATCCGGACAACAGCTTCGATATTCTCTACGCCTATTCTGTTTTTACTCACCTGAACGAGACCTGCAACCTTGCCTGGATGGAGGAGTTCGCCAGGGTCCTAAAACCTGGCGGCGTAGTGTTTTTAACAACCCAGGGTAAACGCTTCATCGACTTCTGCGCATCCTTCAGAGATCAGGAATCTTTTGACCACGACTGGTTCGCCATGCTCGCCAAGATCTTCGATACCGACGAGTCTGTGCAAGAAGCCAAGCTCAAGTACGAAAGAGGAGAGTTCCTCTACTTTGATATTGGTGGCGGTGGCGGACCCAGAGACCATGCCAGTTATGGTGAAGCCATAGTTCCGCCGGAATTTTTCAGACTTCACTGGACCAAAAAATTCGACGTAATAGACTTCTACGACCCCAGAGACGGAGCCAAGCAAGCTGTGGTCACTCTGCGGAAAAAGGCCTAGAAAAGGCGACAAGATCTATCTTTTCTTCAAGGCGACCATACGAGACTGAATGACAATCGCTTCTATGCCAACCTTCTCTCTGTCTCGAATCAACTCTTTAATAAAGAGAGACAGATCGGTCTTGCCTTCGAAATATTCGTGGTGTTGAAATTCTTCCCAGTATGACCATTGCCAATCTTCAATCACGTATACTCCGCCGCTTTTTAAATATTTGAACAGAGTAGAGAAACTGCTTCTGGTCTCCTCATAGAAGTGGGAGCCGTCATCAATAATCAGATCGAGGGCACCATCGAAATTAGTCCTGGCGATGGAATCAAGCTTCTCTCCATCTCCCTGATCCACTCCCCAGAAAGTCGCTATCCGGGAGCAACGGAGGTCATCGCTTGCGTATTCAGTAAAGTAGGGGCTGGGACACTCGGAGACTATATCGACACCGACAATCTTATCAGGCTCCAATAGTTCGTTCCAGAACGCCAGACTGCCACCATTCCAGATACCTATCTCCAGAATGTTTTTGAATCTCGCTCCTTTATACAATTCCAAAATTGTTTTGTACTGCTCCACCAGCTCCCGGGGCTTGTAGAGCACAAAACAAGCATGGTCCAGCTCCGCTTTCACGGAGTCTACGTCTCTGGAGAGCTGAAGGGCGAATATCAGGTCATTTAATATAGCCCTGTCATCTTTCCAGATTACTTTGTCGAAAGCCTCTAACATCTCTGTTCTTAAGATCTCTACCGACCCTGGCGGATCAATTTTAGCACCCCTTCGCTTCCAACCTTTCCGGTGGCAAGGATAGTGGTGGCGATGGTGATCGTCATAAGAAAGAGCATAGCAATGGTGGCATGCATCTGGTTGCCCTGACCCATCATGCCGGTGAGCCAGGGAAAGAGGATACCGCCGGGGACACCAATAAGCATCATGATACTGGTTACGGTTCCGATGCTGTTGGGATATTTACTTGTGCCGGCAGCGATTATATTCGGGAACACCGGTCCAAAGCCGAGACCGAGCACGAATACCAAAGATAGAGCCAACACCGGCAGCTCTGGCGAGGCTAATAGCAGGGACAAACAGGTGGCAGCCAGGGTGAGGGCACCCACTATAATTGTCAGAGATGAATAGTGCTTGCATAGCTTTATTGCAGTGAGACGACCAAGGGTCAGACCGGTCCATAGAGCGGTCATGCCGAACGAGGCGAAGGACTCTTCTAAAAGGCAGCTCTCTTTCAA
>JAUIJG010000218.1 GCA_030431355.1 bacterium | reverse complement strand
AGAACAAGCGAGCATTAATAGACTATTCCAATGCTTGCAGTCTTAAAGAGAATCATTCCGGTATGGGAGCCGCTCAGGTATTCAGGGCCAGGGCGAAGTTGTACGCCAAACTGGGTGATACGGAAAAGGCGATAAAGGATTTTACCGACGTATTGGAACGCGACCCCTACGATGAAGAGGCGCTTCGCAGTAGGGCTCTTCAATATGAAAAGTTGGAGCGCTATGACCAGGCCCTGGCAGATTTGAACAAGTCCATAGAGCTATCGCCAGAGTATGGCCGAGCTGCCTATGAAAGCAGGGCTCGTCTCTACAACAAAATCGGAAAAGAAAAACTGGCTGAAGCGGATCTCAAAAAAGCACGGAGCATCAAAGAGCGGCCTGCTGAAATACCTATATACAGTATTAATAGAGCAAAGAAATAAGTCAATTAGCCTCGGTTGAAGTATTTAGTGCTTCAGCTTCTGTTAGTTTGAATCCCCGGAAAAAGACGATTCTTCCTGACTCCTCCAGATCCTTGCATTTGATACCATGGTACTTTTGATTTCCGTCATCACTGAGCACATAGACTGAGCCTTTATCCAGGTCTGGTAGAGCGAATACCGCTTCCGGATTGAATTTGTCTACCAGCGTCACCCCTTTTACTTTGTCTGGTTTGCAATCTTCTCTTTTGCCGGACCAGATATAAATATTGCTGCCTTCTTTTTTGCCGACGCTCCCACCAAGGATCACATATTTATTCAATCCCGGATTGAATTCTATTCCCCTGATGCCGAGTCCATCCAGATCAAGTTTCACTACTTCGCCGAAACGAGGGCGTTTCCCTTCGATGACTTCCCGGGGGTTTTCTAGAGGAATCAGCATCGCTTTCTTGCCTTCCAGGGGACCCCGGAGACCCAGAAGCAGCTTCCAGGTCTTGCCTTCTTTCCAGGCTGAGAGCCCTTCTATATTGAATCCGGCTTCACTCTCTCCAGCTCTTTCTGCTTCTCGCGATTTGTCGAAGTTTTCAAATTTGTACTTTCTATAGAGTTCGTTTTCGGTGAGGTCTTTTAATAGATTTTTGTAGGCTTTGCCTACAAGATGCGCCTTAGTCTCTCCCTTGTTCTGGGAGAATTTAAGGGCGAAGAAGATATGTCGTTCGAGAGAAAGCTTTCCGCCTTTGGTTCTTGAATGGGAGGAGATCCAGTAGCTTGTATCGCCTATGGTGGCGGCGCCTTCCAGATCCAACTCTTGCTCTTCCGTTAATCCGGGGATAATGCCGACCAGATCTATAACCTTACTTTCTCCAGGCGCTCTCCAGTCGTAAATGTTGAGTCTGCTGTTTTCGTCACCCGCGACAATAAAGCGACCATCCCCCAGTGGTACCGCTGCCGATGCGTCACAGGTTCCGATAAACTCAGCAAGATGACGGGAATCAGCCATCGCAGGTACGCTGGATAGTATGGAAATACTTGTGCCGATGATGACACCCTGGCATATTCGGTGCCACCAATTTTGCTTTGTTTTTCGGCATTGATTTCGATTTGACTGTGCAACTTCCACTACAATACTCCTGGGTTTCCGGCCTTGGTCGTCTTTGCTCTCTCCTGGTCCTGGATAGAACTTTCATTGTCACCAAGTTTCTCGTGAATCAAGGCTCTCAGTTCGTAGGCTTCCCTGGTGACAGCTATTTTTATCGATTGGTTGCAGTATTTAAGCGCTTCTTCAAACGCCGACTTTTCAAAGAGTGCTCTGGCAATCAGATGGTGTGGAACCCAGGAATCGGCTTCATCATCTCTGGCTCTCTCCAACTCTTCTTCACAGTCTCGAATCGCATTGTCGAACTCTTTCAGCTCCAGATAAGAACGGGCTCTTTCGCAATGGGCCAGGGAAAATTCATTCAGGTCGATAGCCCTGGTGCAGTCATCTACCGCTTCTGCATAAGAGCCCAGGAGTCTATAAAGCTGGGCTCGTTCTCTCAAAAGACCATAATCGTCCGGCAATAGCTCAATCGCTTTCGAGTAGAATTTGATAGCCGAGTCAAGGCTGCCTTTGTCCACTTCCCGGTAGGCTCTGGACCTGAAGTATTCAGCATCCACCGGTTCGAAACAAAAGCAATCCTCGCTTTTCTCTTTTCCTTCCCCGGCCAGTTCGGAAAGAGATTCTGGGGGAAGGAAGAAAAAGAATTCAATCTGATTGGCGCTGCCGATTATTTTTTCTTCTCTTCTCTGCACTGCTATTATCAGTTCTTCTATCTCTGCCATTAGAGCCTGACGATTGTTTGAATATGCCAGGGATATTCCCAACTCTTTTACAAAAATAGCCACATGATTGCAATCCGGTGGTTGAAATTGTTCATGGGTCAGCTCTCTAAGGACGACAGCGTTGATATACTCCGGTTGAATCTCTATGTCTTGGGCGGTGGCTAAGAGCAGCTCCTGACCGATCAATCCGGCCAGTTCTTCATCCATCTCAACGTTGCCGGCATCGACTCTGTAGGTTTTGAATGACAGCTTCTGCAGCTCTGCTTCCAGATCCTCCTCCCTATCATTGGATAGAAAGCGGATCTCTCCCTCGTTAAGCCATTCTATCTTCTGGCTAAGTTCATATACATCAACAGGCTCTTTATCTAGTATCGCAATCAGTCGGCTTTTCGATTCCTCCAGCTCCTGATTTGATACCATGGATTTTATTCGCTCAATCTCTGCTTTCATCGATGCAAAGAATTCATCCGCCCAGTCACCTTTTGGATAGACCGCGTTACGATAGCAGTTGAACGCCATGGCAGTGAAGAGTTCTAAAAGATTGTCGGCAAGTTTCAGTCGATTGGAGTCCAGGGCCTCTTCCAGGCAATCCATTAGAAATGGGAATGCGGGTTGGGCTGCCTCGGTGACAAACTCGTTTCCACAAAGGGAAGGGGCTAGATACCGGTATTTACTCATGGCTTCCACTTCGTCTTTAGCGTTGGCAAGACCATTAAGTAATTCAGGAATGTTTCCTACTTTCTCTTTTGGCGGCGGTCCCGAAAAAAGCCTTTTCATAAAACCCTGGCTCTTTCCTTCCACTTCAATAGAGAGTGACGCAGGCCCATGGGCTGCATGGAATGCGGACCAGTCTATTTTGTCCATTTGATTTTTCGATGAATCTGTCATAGGGAGATATTTTATCATCGCCACGGAGTCTTATACTGGGGCGAACTTGCCTCATTACAACGTGGTTTTAATGGCTGGTCTCAGGTCCGGGGTGTCATTTGTCGATACAATAGTAAATTGGCTCCCGAAAGCGTAACGTTGGCGTAAGAGATATATTGCATGTTCAGTGGTAGAGCACCGGTACATTTGATGTGGTCGAAGATGTTTGACCCAGACAAGCCAGAGATGGCTAAGCCGGTGGAGTGGAGACGGATCGGTAGATTGTTTTTACCATACTGGAGAGAAGAGCTTCAGGTTCTGGTTTGTGTGGTCTTTGTCTCCGTTCTTGGGCTCTTGCCTCCCTTATTGAGTGTCTGGTTGATTGACAAGGCGATTCCTGGAAAAGACTTCGAGCAGGTGATTCTGCTTGTGGGTATTATGGTGGCAGGGGCGATATCATCTTCTTTGATCGGCGTTTATCAAGGTTATCTGAACGCCTCGGTAGGAGAGGGTATTATGCGTGATATGAGAGTGGAGATGCTCTCTCACATGCATAGGATGCCGCTAGAATTTTTCACCAGCACCAAAACCGGTGAGATCATGAATCGGGTTTCCAACGATGTGGACAGCATAAACGGGCTGGTTTCGGGGACCCTTGTCTCGATTATCACCAACCTTACGGTGATGGCTACCACCCTTGTGGCTATTTTCGTCTTGGATTGGAGGTTGGCGATTCTCTCCATTTTATTGCTTCCCCTGATGGTGATGCCCATGTGGCCTGTGGGCAGGACCTTGTTCAGGGCAAGAACATTAACTCGGCAGAAGAGAGATGAGATCCATGCAATCGAGCAAGAGACCCTTTCTGTCTCCGGAATTCTTTTGTTGAAGTCCTTTGTGAAAGAGGGCTATGAGAGAGCGCGCTTTTATAAGCTCAGCTCGGATTTGATGCAGACAGAGATCAAGCTTGCCATGGTCGGTCGCTGGTTCATGGCTCTTATTGCCGCCATGGTGATAGTAGGACCTTCCTGTGTATGGCTCTATGGCGGATGGCTTTGTATATACAAAGGACTGACTATCGGAATTGTGGTCTCTTTTATCTCATTGCTTGCCAGGCTCTATGCACCGGCTGCCACTCTTGCCGGTGTGCAGAATCAAATTATCAGCGCGCTTGCCGTATTTGAGCGAATCTTCGACTACCTGGACATGGATACCGAAGCGGTCAATTTGTCGACCGGCGACACTTCGGGTGCCGCTGAGTCGCAAAACAAAGAATCTCTGAGTTCTATAAAAGGCAAAGTGAAATTTGACCGGGTCTCTTTTGCTTACCCGGATAGGGAGTTGGCTCTTAGTGAGATCAGCTTTAGTGTCAAGCCGGGTCAGATGGCGGCTTTTGTCGGTCCTTCCGGGGCAGGCAAGACCACAATCAGTATGCTGCTCCCCCGATTCTACGAAGCTTCAGCTGGAGAGATCCATATAGATGATAGGAACATACAAGAGATACCGCTCTCCGATTTGCGCTCACATATAGGCATTGTTACCCAGGAGACCTATCTTTTCCATGACACTGTGATGCACAATTTGAGATACGCCAGGGAAGATGCCACCGATGAGGAGGTATTTGCCGCTGCCAGGGCTGCAAATATTCACGATATGATCAGTGGTCTCGATTCAGGATATGACACTGTGGTCGGTGAGAGGGGTCACAAGTTGAGTGGCGGGGAGCGCCAGCGCCTGGCCATCGCGCGGGTGCTATTGAAAGACCCTGAAATACTTGTTCTGGATGAAGCTACCAGCTCCCTGGATTCGCAAAATGAAACCCTGATTCAGGCTGCCCTGGTTCCATTGATGAAGGACCGAACCTCTCTGGTCATAGCCCATCGTTTGTCCACTATTTTAAATGCTGATGTCATCTATGTCCTGGACAATGGTCGAATAGTTGAGTCCGGAACCCATGAAGAGCTTCTGGCTAAAAAGGGGCTTTACTCAGATCTCTATGAACAGCAGTTTCATCGAATCTGATTGAGTTTATATATAGGTAGATTACTTCGTCCCTGTTTTGTAAAGGGATGTATTGCCTGTTATTAGGCGCCGGTGGGTATCGGCGCTTTTTTTTGTTGTCAGGTTTTATTGTTCATGGTTCTGTTGTATAATTTTTGACCGAAATAGAAAATTGGTCAAAAATAAATAGGCGATGGCTCGAAAGAAGACAGCAATAGATAGAAGACAGGTGATCATAGACGGTGCCAGGGAGCTTTTCGGTCGTTATGGCTTTGAGAAGACCACGGTGGATGATATCGCTCGCCACACGGGTATAGGAAAAGGCTCGGTCTATTTAGAGTTTAAAACCAAAGAAGATATTTTGATCGGCATAATAGACCAGTTTGCCAATCAGATGCACCACTATCTGGATGAGTGCGTGGAGACTGCTTCTCCACCTTACTTAGATGCGTTGGGGGAGATGATGTACGGAATCTGTTTGCGTATATATGATACCGCCACATCCAATATTCACACTCCCGAAGTGATGATGCTCACCCACAACAAAATGAGAAAAGAGTTCTCTCATCATTACGAATTCAAGCATTCCAGGCTCAAAGCCCTGATTAAGAAAGCAGCCAAAAACGGTGAAATTTCTACTTCGGCTTCTTACGAATCTATCACCCACTATATTGAGCTGGTTACCGCCTGCTTGCTTCCTCCTTACATTCGTAAGGAGCCGGAGGGAAAGAGCGCCATTCCAACACGGACGGAGTTGGAGCAAGACGCTAAGGAAGTGATCTCGATCCTAATCAATGGTATCAGGGCAAAGTACAAGAAAAAGAAGAAACAACAATAGGTATTCAACCATGTCGGTGTCCCAGGAAAAAGTAGAATCAAAACCTGCTCAGGAAGCATCTTCCGGTAAGCGTTTTCCAATAGTTGTCATAATCATGATTGCTCTTGCGGCCATTGTCGGCTCTGTTTGGTTCTTCTTCCTTAGAGGGGAGAAAGTGGACGACGGAAAGCTTATGGTGAGCGGACGTATTGAAGGATATGAAACCGATATTGGTGCCAAAGTCGGCGGGAAGGTAAAAGCAGTCTACTTTCGCGAAGGAAATCAAGTCAAAAAAGGAGAGCTGGTTGCCGAGATAGAAGATTCCGACATACAGGCTCAGCTGAGAGCAGCCCAATCGAGAACAGAAGCGGCCCGGTCCGTGGAGAGGCAGCGTCAGGAGTCCCTGGATATTGTCAGCTCACAGATAGAGCAAGGCAAACTGCAACTTAATCGCTCCACCGAAGAAGTTAAAGCACGTATAGATCAAAACGTGGCAAGCGAAGCCCAGGCCCAGGCGGAATTGACCCAGGCAGAGGCTCGCCTTCGCGAAGCGGAAGCAAATCTTGAGTTGGCCGGAAAACGCAAAGAGCGTTTTGAAAAGTTGTTGAAGCCGGGTGCTGTAACCAGGGATGAGTATGATGAAGCCTTGAAAAATTTCGATTCGGCAAGCGCTGTTGTCGCGAGCCAGAAGGCCTTTCTAAACGCGTCAAAGAAGAAGTTGATTGCCGCGAAGGCTCTTTTGAACCAGGCTCGGGCTGACCGTTTTAATCCTGATATCAGGGTCACCGAGGTGAACGTGCTCAAAAGGCAGTTTGTCCAGGCGAGGCATCAGCTTGAGAATGCCAGGCATGAGGTGGAAGCATCCATAGCCAGAGAAGAAGAGATCAAAGCTAACATAGATTACTTGAATTTGGTCAGTCCCATCGATGGCATAGTGACAGCCAGACCGGTTGAGCCGGGCACCGTAGTTGGTGTCGGAGCTCGGCTTCTTGCCTTGATTGATCTGGATAAAGTCTATCTCAGAGGGTTCGTCCCCGAGGCCCAGATTGGAATGATCCGGGTGGGGGATACAGCAAAAATATTCTTGGATTCTTTTCCTGACAAAAGTTTTGAAGGCGAGGTGATTGAGATAGATCCGGTTGCTTCATTTACTCCTCAAAATATCTATTTTAAAGAAGATCGGGTTAAGCAGGTTTTCGGAATAAAAATTGGAGTGAAGTCTCCCGGCAGATTTGCTAAACCGGGAATGCCCGCAGACGCCTACATTATTCTTGGACCTCTCGGAAATAAGGGTGAATCCAAGTGAAGCCGACTGACTTTGATTCAGCTTCCCAGTCCCTCGTTTGTGCAAGCGCTCTGACAAAGCGTTATGGAAGTTTGACTGCCGTGGATCATCTTGATTTCAGGATTGAAAAAGGTGATATTTTCGGATTCATCGGTCCCGATGGTGCCGGTAAAACCAGTCTCTTTCATATTCTAGGAGGGGTTACAGGTGTGGACGAGGGATCCATATCGGTGCTTGGTCAGGATCCACGTGAGGGTCAAGTCAAGGCTGATATAGGATATCTGACCCAGGCTTTCTCACTCTATCTTGACCTTAGCATCGACGAAAATATCAATTATTCCGGTGCCCTGAAGAAAGTTCCCGGAGCCCAACTTTCTCAAAGAAAGAAAGAGCTGACCCAGTTGATGAACCTGGATAGATTCAGCAGCCGCCTGGCAGGTCAGTTGTCCGGAGGGATGAAACAGAAACTAGCTTTGTGTTGCGCTCTGGTATCGAGACCGAAGCTTCTGCTTCTTGACGAGCCCACCACCGGAGTGGATCCCGTGTCGCGCCGGGAGCTATGGGATATTCTTGCCAGAATCGCCCAGGAGGGCGTTACCGTGGTGGTCGCCACACCCTACCTTGATGAAGCCGAGCGCTGCAATCGAATCGCTCTTGTTTATGAAGGGAAGATTGAGGCTATGGGATCTCCTGAAACGCTGAAAGAAGAGCTTGGTCTCAAGAGGTTGGAGACCCGTACTGATGATCTTGAGAAGCTGCATGATCTTCTGGAGCAGGTTCCCGAGATAGACGATATTCAAAGATTCGGTGATCGTTTGGATCTGCTTGCTAAAGATTCCGACGTGGTGCTTAGAACTCTTGAAGAGGTTTGCAGCTCAAATAATATTAAATTTGATACCACCCTGGAGAGCCCTACTCTGGAGAACGTATTTGTCCATGAGCTCAGACGTGAACTTTCCCAGGAGGATGAAGGTCTGTTTACCTTCAGCGGTAGGCAGAGAATGGCTCCGGGGGCAAAAGCGATTGACGCCAGCCATCTCTCCCGGCGCTTCGGCGACTTCTGGGCCGTTAACGATGTCTCTCTTTCGGTGAAGACCGGCGAGATCTTTGGCCTGCTTGGTGCCAATGGTGCAGGGAAGACCACGACAATAAAGATGCTATGCGGACTTTTATCCAGCACGGCAGGCGAGATGTCTCTATGCGGGCAGGCAGGCGATCTTAGAAGTGCTGACCTGAGGCGCCGGCTTAGCAGGGCGCTCTGCTTCGAAGACTTGCAAAGTGAGGTAAAGATCTCCGGGCAGACCGGTTTCGCTGAAGGCTTCGCCGCCTTGACGCCGAAGCCGGATAGTTTGGCCAGACTTTAACCCTTC
>JAUIJG010000217.1 GCA_030431355.1 bacterium | reverse complement strand
CGGCTAATTCATCGGGCATTGCCGCATTAGCCCAGAACTCACTTGCTCCATTCGAATCGTCATTTTGCACCAGCCCGATGGGCAGGGACATCAAACCCAGAGAAGTCTTGATAAACGTGCAGAACTGATAGCCGTTCATATCCGGCAAATCGGTCGCACAGACCACCGCATCGGCACCATCCGAGACCAACTCGTCAAGGGCGTCAAATGCGCCGTCGCACTGGACATAGCGCACTCCATCACTACTTTTCAGAGTTTTCCTGTCCCAGGGGGCAGTGCCGGGATCCGCTACTAAAATTACCTTGGTTTCAGCCATTACTTATTTAAACCTGAACTTACTTCTAGCATTTTACAGGGTATTTCCATTCTTGTTAGCCGGAATCCACCCAACCCCCAGGCAAAATCAAGAGAGTTTTACCTAGTGATATCATTGGAGGCTGATATTTATATGACTGCAACACTTGCCAACCACTTCAGTCAGGGCATCGGAAAAAGCTATGCAAACAACCACAAAAACAGATAACACACCAATCAGCTTCAAACTAAACGAAGAGCAAGTTCTCATCCAACAGATGGTTCGAGAGATTGCCCAGAAGGAATTCGCTCCCAGAGCAGCCGAGATAGACAAGAACCACCGCTTCCCCAGGGAAAACTGGGAACTACTAGCCGGTTCAGATCTTTGCGGACTGCCTTTCTCCGAAGAGTATGAAGGTGCCGGACTGGATCATGTTTGCTATGCCATCGTGGTCGAAGAGTTAGCCAAAGCCTGCGCCACAACTTCGGTTATGTATTCGGCCCATGTTTCTCTCACTTCCTGCCCGATAGACATATTCGGAACGGATGAGCAGAAGAAAAAATTTCTTGTTCCGATGAACAGGGGAGAGAAGCTAGGCGCTTTCTGTCTTTCGGAGCCTGGCTCCGGTTCGGATTCGGCAGCAGCAGTATGCATGGCCGAAGACAAAGGTGACCACTTCATCCTTAACGGCTCTAAAAACTGGATTACCAACGGTATTGAGGCGGACTATTATCTAGTCATAGCTCAGAGCGATACAAGTTTGAGACACAAAGGGCTGGTCGCTTTGATTGTCGAAAAAGGCTCGGAAGGATTTACTTTCGGAAAACTTGAGGACAAACTTGGAATCAAAGGTTCTTCCACTTGCCAGACTATTTTTGAGGACACTCCGGTTCCGAAAGCAAACATGCTTGGTCAAATTGGAGAAGGCTTCAAAGTAGCCATGGTCACCCTGGATGGTGGCAGAATTGGAATTGCTTCCCAGGCCGTGGGCATTGCCCAGGGTGCTCTTGATCATGCCTTGAAGTATTCGAAAGAGAGAGAAGCTTTTGGAAAACCGGTTAACGATTTCCAGGCAATCAAACATATGTTTGCTGAAATGCAAACTGAAATAGACGCAGCTCGCTTACTCACCTACCACGCAAGCGTGGCCCAGGACAGAGGCGAACGCTTCACCCAGGAAGCAGCCCAGGCGAAATTATATGCTTCGGAAGTTGCCATGCGATCCACCGTTAAATGTGTTCAGATTTTTGGTGGATATGGGTATGTTACTGATTACCCGGCCGAGCGTTATATGCGTGACGCGAAAATCACTGAAATCTATGAAGGAACCTCAGAGATTCAGAGATTGGTAATAGCTAGCAATTTATTAAAAGGAAAGTAAAGCATGAACTGGCAACCACCCCCTCCCCCACCCCGACCAGGCGCAGGCGGTCCCCAGGGTCAAGGGCAGCCACAGCCGCAACAACCCAGACAACCTCAACCCGGAGCCGGCGGTCACGGAGGCGCGCCAAACCAGGGTGTACCCCAGGGCCAGGCACAGATGCCTCCCCACCAGGGCAACGGTGCTTCGGATGACGACTGGAGCAACCTGGACTACTACCAGCTTCTCCAGGTGAATCGCCAGGCCCACGGCACAATCATCAGATACGCTTACCGTTTTCTCGCCGCCATGTATCACCCGGATAACGCGGAAACCGGTGACGCTGACAAGTTCAGAACCATCACCGAAGCTTTTAGAACATTATCCGACGAAGGAAAGCGGGCGGCTTATGACCTGTCTTTACCTCCGGAGGGAGCTGGCGGCAGCGGCGGCAGTGGCGCCGGAGGCAGCAGCGCTCCCAAGAGCGGTCCCAGTGGACTGGGTAAAGGATTGCCTAAAATTCCCAAGTCCGGTGTCTCCTGGAACGAAATTGAATTACGTCTTGCCATTCTACAAATCCTTCTGGACGCTAGAAAACAAAGACCCAAGACCGGTGGAGCCAACCCGAAAATCATCATGGACTGCCTGGGCACCGATGATATGAAAGGTGTTGAATTCGCAGTCTGGTACTTGCGAGAGAAAGGGTATGTGGAGATGGGCGAGAGACTCTTTATGATCACCGCCAACGGCGTTGACTACATCGTGGATCAGCTCTCCAAAACTCAAATTCTCGACGGTGTTAGTGAGACTGAGAAAAAAGTTTCCCGGGTCAAACCGATTAATCCATCCGGACCCAATCTGCCAGCCAGAACATAGATCCAGAAACCTGGATTCTGTCAGCTCTCCGTCTTTTGCCAGCGAAAAGTCTGGCGATGCCATTCGGTCAAGCCATAAAGAGCAATCGCTTCTTTATGGGCTTTGCTTGGATAGCCTTTATTAGAATGCCAGTGATAATGGGGATGCTGCTCAGCCAGTGTTTTCATCAGTCGGTCTCTATATACTTTGGCAACTACTGAGGCAGCAGCAATTGAAGCGGAGTTACTGTCACCCTTTATCACCGTAATCTGATTGGCACCACGGTAATCAATACGCTTGTTGCCGTCGACCAGAAGAATCACCTCGGACAAGTTGTAAGGAGTTTTTCGAAGTAACTTCTGCACAGCTCTTTTCATAGCCAATAGACTGGCACGCAGAATATTCAATTCATCTATCTCGACACTTGAGCACTCGGCAATGGCCGAATAGGCGCCGTCACCAATGAGCACGGATAGTCGCTCTCTTTGCTCCAGAGTGAGTTTCTTCGAATCATCCAGCTCGGAGATGTCTTCTATAAACCGTGGTTCAAGTTCATCAACTTTGAACATCACCGCGGCAGCAACCACCGGACCGGCAAGACAACCACGACCAACTTCGTCGACTCCCACCACAGCCTTGATTTTTTGCTCAAATAATTTCAGCTGATTAGCCAAGACTGGCCCATCACCGGCAGCGACCTTGCCACTGTTTATGGTGCACCTGTCGAAGGCAAGCAACTGTTCAATTCTTTTGATTTTTGCCACTCTTCGTCAGTCCAGAGTAATTCTGCCAACTTTGCCATCTCGCAGATCGGAGAGAAAAAGGGTGCATGCCCTCAATCGATCAGGGGTTGCGCCGGCTCCGAGAAGATTTTTCCGTCTGGCGATAAGGTCAAATCCATCCGGCGCTTCATCCAGCTCTTCTAAATAGCGACTTAAAAGATCAGGATATTTGATCTTCATCAGTTCAAGAACCTCTTCAGCCACGGACTCAATCTCGTAATTTGACTGAGGCAAAAGATTGAGAGCGGCAAGCTTGACACTGGTCTGATGATCAAATCCGGTGGGCGGCAATATACCGGGGGTATCGAGAAGTTCAAGTTTGGGGTGCACCCTCACCCATTGTGTCCCCTGGGTTATGCCTGGTTTGTTTCCTGTTTTAGCTTTCTTGCGACCGATCAACCAGTTTATTAAAGATGATTTACCTACATTGGGCAGACCAACCACACAGATTCTCATCGGTCTGGGAAGAATACCCTTTCGCGCCAGGGCGTCTTGCTGGTCTTTAGTGGCATCTATGGCAAGATTGATGATTTTCTCTCTACCCGATGCGCGCTTGAGCGAGACCAATACCGAATCTCTTCCAGTCTCTTTCTCCAACCGTTCAGTCATGATCCGCACCGAATCAGTATCGGCAAGGTCTTCTTTGGTCAGGATAAACAATCTCGGCTTATGACCAAAGATAGACTCGGCGTTGGGATGCCTGGTGGAATCAGGAAGTCGACCGTCCAGAACTTCCACTATCAGATCAACCCATTTGACCAGTTTCTGGATATGTTGATAAGGAGTGCGAGGCTCTTGCCCTTTACCCTTGCTTTTTCGCCCAGCGCCCTTTGACATCCTGGAAGATCCGGAAGAGTTTCCTCTTCCAGACGAGGAGGCAGACCCGGACGAGCCGGACTTTCCGGCTTGCTTCTCTGTCCTCTTACCGTAGGAGCGCGAACCAGCCATGGCCAGAACTATCTAATCAGGCAAATCAAATCAACCGATCAAAAGATCAGGATTTGACTTCCTTGCTAGCTTCTTTCTTGACAGGAGCTTTGGCTTTAGAACCAGAAGCAGTCTCTTTGCCTTTTCTGGCAACCACTTTCTCTTTGATTCTTGTAGCCTTACCGGTTCTCTTACGGAGATAGTAGAGCTTGGAGCGTCTGACAGATCCACGTCTTTGAACTTTGATCTTCTCTATACGGGGGGAGTTGAGGGGAAATACTCTCTCAATTCCAATTCCCTGAAATACTCTTCTAACGGTAACTGTGGCGCCGATGCCGGAACCACGTCTCTTGATGATGACACCCTCGTAGCCCTGGGTGCGCTCTTTACCTCCCTCTTTGATTTTGACAAAGACTTTGACCGTGTCGCCAACGTTTAGCTCAGGCATGTCTTCTTTGAGGTAGGTACTTTCGATATCTCTAATTGTCTGGTTCATTTTCTCTTACCAGTGAACTGATCTCTTATGCAAAGCGGTCCAAAATTCTATCACGTAAACCTGGAAACTATACAATTCCTTCGCTTTCAGCAATTCAAAAAGGTTCATATACCGACATTAAACCAGACTCAGAAATGAGCAAAAAAACAAGAAAAGAAGCTCCCGTGCTGTTCAGGAAGAGGGATGAACAGTCTGTTTGTCTTTTAAGTTACCCAGCTCGCTGACAAAATCTTCTATAGATTGGAACTGTCGGTAAACCGAAGCGAATCTTACATAGGCTACTTCGTCCAGCTTGCTAAGACGTTTCAGGGCAAGCTCACCCATGGTGGCTGCAGGAATCTCTCTTTTCCCCAGGGTAGCCATCTCGTTTTCCACAGAATCGACAAGGTCGTCAATCTCTTCTGCAGAGACAAGCGTCTTGGCGCAAGCTCTCGAAATTCCGGCTCTGAGCTTATCTCTGAGATATGGCTCTCTACCGCCGGAGCGCTTGACCACAAGGATCTGCATAACCTCCACCCTCTCATAGGTGGTAAAACGTTTTCCGCAAGACTCGCATTCACGCCTTCGACGGATCGCTCTTTCGCCGGTGACCCGGGACTCTAGAACGCGACTGTCTTTCTTCTCGCAATATGGGCAGAACATACCTTAGATTATAGAACGCCGGAACCAAGACCGCAGCAGATAATCTCGCTGCGTAAAGTTCAAAAAGCGAGAACAAGATGGCAAAATACTATTGTGAAGTAGATTCGCTCCTAAATTAAAATCTCTTCTTCTGGATCCTAGCTGTAAGTAAATGCAAGAGAGAAAGCCAACTTTATACGAAATCCTCGGACTGGAACCGACTGTCTCGGCCAGGGAGATCAAGGTCGCCTATCGAAAGCTGGTCAAAGAATGCCATCCCGATATTCAATACAAACAGCAATCCAAACAAGAGAGAAACCTTTCCCATAAAAGAATGCAGACCATCAATGAAGCCTATGAAACATTGATGGATAAAGACAAAAGGTTGGACTACGACTTCAAGATCGGAGCGCGAGGACGCACCATTACCTCCATGGGACGTGGCCGCTCCACCCGGCTGGACTCTGATGCAGAGCGGGAGAAATACTTGAAGAAGATCTTCAATCCGGTGAGAAGATCAGTGGTAAGGGCATTAAAAGACTACACCAAGAAACTCTCTGAACTCTCCCAGGATATCTACGACGATGTCCTGATAGATGACTTTTCTTATTATGTTGAAAATCTGGAAGGTACCCTATTAAAGGCTTCCAATAAATACACAGAAAATCCCGCCCCCGATTCTCTGGGGCCGGCGGTGCAATGGATGAGGCATTCCATAGCCCAGGCATCCGATGGATTGGACGAGTTAAATCTATTCCTTTTAAACTTCGACTATGACCATCTCTCCATGGCTGACAATCTCTTCAAAATTGCCATCGAACATTCAAAAGTAGCGCTCAATTTGACCAAGATCTAACTAAGCCAGATCTGCCCTGATCCTCTCTTCTCTCTGCTTCAAGGCAAAAGCTTTATCAAGCTCTCCTGTAGCTTCCAGTAGTTTGCAATAAGGGGCAAGCACTCTGACAAGGTCGACATAGTCTTCTCCCACCGTCTTCTCGTATATATCGATAGCTTCATCAAAATAGCCCCTGGCCTGGTCATGGTGACCCCGCGCCAGGTCAAGTTCTCCCAGGGCGCGCAAAAATTCTGCCCCGTCCACATGGGGTCTTAAACCGGCAGCTTCTCGAATAGCAAATCCTCTAGTAAAATTCTCTTCCGCCATATCCAGCAACCCCTTATTAAGATTCAGATATCCCAGGGCCAGATAAGAGCTGCTCAGCACATAGTGCTGCTTTCCGAAGACCCCGACGCGAATCTCCTTAGCCCTTAACAATAATGGCTCAGCTTCTTCCAACTCTCCTTTTTCGACAAGGATCTCGCCCAGAGCATTCATATGATTGGCAAGCATGTCGGTGTCATATTCGGTATTACCAAGAATAGTCGTTATCGCTTCTCTGTATGTCTCTTCAGCCTCATCAATCAGACCCTTTTTGGCAAGAATCTGGGCATATCCAAACTGATCCATGGCAAGAGAAGAGATGGTGTAGAGCACTTCAAATTCCTGGTCTTCATCATCTTGTTCTTTAAGCTGTTTGCTTTTAGCGGCGATTGACTTTTTAAGATAGGATTCAGCCTCGATATAACGCGATTGATAGAGATAGGAATTAGAGAGAAAGCCCAGAACAAGCTGTGTAAGATGGTTCTCCCAACCAAATGTAGCCTGTGACTTATCCAGGGCAGCTTCAAGATTGGAGCTGGCTTCTTTAAATTTGGATAGCATGATCTGGGAGTTGGCAAGATTCAACAAATTTAGCACCGCCAGCGGTGTATCGTAAATCCCTATCACATTCACCAGGGGCAAAATTGCCCTATCTGAAGCTACACCGGCCCTGGCAATTAAGTTGGCCAACTTGTAATCACAGTTGTACAGAGCCCTTCCCCCGGCCTCCACTAGAAACAATGAGAGAGAGAACGGTCCGAAGATAGCCCAGATGAATCCGAAGAGAAACACCAGAACCTGGCAGGTAAGATCGCCTATCACGAAGATTCTCGAAATCAGTGCTCCGGCAAGCAACCATGCTACGAATCCTAATGTCCCCCAATAGCCCAGACCACTTTTAACAGCCTTAATAGACCTTTTGGAGATGTACTTTTGGGAATCTGCCATAAAAAATAGATATCAGAACCGGTTTTGATTTTGGAGGCGCCGGAGCAACCATTCTACCTGATTCTAGTCAGCAATCACTGCGGTGCTTACAGCTTTCTTGCCCTGCTTCCGACTGGTTTTCTTACTGGCATTTTTGCTGATGTCTTTGCTTGTTTTTTGGTCCGAACTTTTCTTCGAGGAAGACTCTGTAACCGATATAACATCAACCGGTCCTCTTTTACCTTTGTTCGCTACCATATCAGAATCCCGATCGAATGTACTGCCCACAGCCGTTCCGATCAAATCATACGGTCTGGCTTCATCGATACGAACTCTGACAATTTCACCCATGTCCACAAAAGCATCTTCAGGATCTTCGAGATAGACAAGGTTATCGATATCCGGAGCATCCCACTGGCTGCGACCGATGTAGACACCTTTTCTATCGTCGTAACTCTCAACAAGAACATCGATCTCTTTACCGACCATGGCTTCGTTCAGCTCCGTGGATATACCATGCTGCAGTTTCATCACTTCACTGCGTCTTCTCTTCTTCTCTTTCTGGGTAATCTGGCCGGGCATATTACCGCTTGGAACCTCAGTCTGTTTTGAGTATCCAAAGACACCCAGTCGGTCGAATCGAGACTCTTCAATGAATTGAAGAAGATGTTCAAAATGCTCTTCCGTTTCACCGGGGAAGCCGACAATAAACGTGGACCGTATCTTCACATCCGGTATCAGTTCGCGTATCCGTTTTACCACCCGCTCTGGATGTAGTGGTCTGGCCATCGCTTTCAAAACCTCAGGATGACTGTGTTGAAGCGGAATGTCTATGTACTTAACTACCTTAGACAATGAATTTATGGAGGTGAGAATCTCTTCGGTTGCTTCGGTCGGATAAGCGTACATGACTCTAATCCACTCCAACCCTTCTATCTCATTGAGCGCGGCCAGCAACTCAGGTAGGGCCAGTCTGCCGTACAAATCGAGGCCATAGTAGGTGGAATCCTGGGATACCAAAATAAGTTCCCGAACTCCGGCTTTGACCAGCACTCTTGCTTCTTTGACCAGAGATTCGATAGAACGAGAACGGAACTTGCCCCTCAGCATCGGGATAATACAAAAGCTGCAACTGTGGTCACAGCCTTCGGCTATTTTCAAATAAGCAGAAGCACCAACCCCGGTCATCATCCTGGGTAATACTTCGTCCGAATAGTCATTGGGGATCTCGCTCACCTCCATGACTCGCAATTTAGAATCTTTGGAGAC
>JAUIJG010000216.1 GCA_030431355.1 bacterium | reverse complement strand
TGACTCCAGCGAGAGGCCATAATCTAATCGATCCCTTAAATATTCTCTATAGGATATCAGAGGCGCTCTTTTTGTTTGGTATATATGCATCAGTACGTTACATCCGAAAGCGGATGTCAATGGATTGCTGGAAGATGCGGAGATTTTGAGATGGCACAGCCGGGATTGGAAGTTGGCGACCTACCTGAAGTGGCGGAGATATTGGATCTTCCCGAGAGTGGCTCGAGGGCGGAAAAGACCTTCGACCTTTTGAATCGGCTTCTATCTAATTTGGAATCGGGACAAAATAGACAGGACGCAATCGGGGTGTTGCACGACCTCTCCGAGGCTCTGCAAGAGAAGAGCTGCGACCATCTCTTTGTTCGATCAGTGGATGTGCCCGGGCTTGACAATCCGGTGAATCTCTTTTTGACGCCGGCGGTTTTCTCCCCTGAGTTATGGGGTCAGACTTTCGCGGAAGGTTTGATGAAAGATCCGGATCAGTTTGAATCCACCAGGGTGGTGGAGCTAGGAACCGGATGCGGCTGGATCAGCCTTCTTTTGTTGATGAAGACCGGGGTTAAAGAGGTTGTCGGACTGGATATCAATCCGGTGGCTGTCACCATCGCCCGTCTGAACGCCTGGTTGAACGGCACCACCCGGGACGGTAAGGTTCTGAACAGCAAGGCAGGTGTGCCTATTGTCGGCGCTTTTCGAATCTGTCAGTCGGATTTGCTGGAAGATGCAATCTCCCAGAGGGATGAATTCGATCATATAATCGGTTGTATTCCCCAGGTTCTCCATCCCGGTGGAGAGACCGAAGACAAGCCCGAGTCGAGTATTAAAGAACGGGACCTTTATGATCTGAGTAATTATTGTTTCGAGCAGGGCATTTTGGAAGACCGGTTCGGGCTTCCTCTGATAGCCAGGTCCCTGGAGCAGTCTCAACTCTGTTTGAAGCGTGGTGGCAAAGTGACTTTGATCCTGGGCGGTCGCCCCGGACCGGATGCCATCAAAGCTATGTTTGAGCGGCGAGGCTTTAAGTCAAATGTTGTCTGGAGTCGTCGCATTCCCCAGGCTGACGATACGGATCTTGCCTCTCTGGTAAGCCTGGAAAAACATCATGGTATCAAGTTCCACTTCTTTATGTCGGGCAACTCCAGGCAGTCAGTGAGCGCGGAGACGGCGGTAGCTATTTTAAGAAGTGGACGGGAAGTTTTCCACGATCTAATCGTGTATCAAGCGACAACGAGGTTCGAAGGACAGACCTTCGGATTCGTCAGAAATCTACATCGGATGTCGCTGGATTCCTTGAGGAAAGAGCTGGATTTCTCTCGGATGACCGAGGAGCAGATGACTTTCCTGGAGCGTCTTACCCATGACTTCATCAAGCAGAAGACTCTCCCTTACCCCAACGAGAGGGGAGACCTCAGTCTGCGAGCCAGACTGGGCAAGTTTCTTCGAGTGTATTGTCAGATTCCTGTTGAGGACAAGAGTCTATTTGTCGCTCCCGAGCGAGGACAACTCCTTTCGATGATCTCGAATATGGTGGCGGAAGAAGGAGACACTGTTCTTCTGTCCGAGTCCTTAAGAGAAGTCTATTCGCTGTTGGAGCGAAACAGCAACGTGAAGACCACGTGGTGCAACGATGATCTATCGGAAATCCTGGAGATGGATGAAATAATATCTCCCCGGATGGTGGTGCTATCACCGGTGCAATTCAGCTCGCCCTCGTCAATAATGCTCAACGCTCTTTTCGAGCATGCCCGCAGGCATCCTGACTGCTGGTACATCATAGATGATTCTTCTCATTTCAATATCGGCTCCCAGTTGGACTCCAATATGATGCTGCGTCTGGCCAGTCAGATGGATATCCCCCAGAATGTGGTGCTGCTCTATGGACTGATCAAGAACATTGTCTGCCCTGACCTGGAGCTCAGTTTCCTTGTCAACGCGCCGGCTCAGTGGATAGATGGATTTGATGTGGCCGCCGAGTTGACCTACTCCAGAATTCCATATCCGAGCCAGTTGTACTATGAATGGCTTTTTGACGACTTACTCTCCTTCCCGTTTCCTGGACAGATTCCGGAAGCGAAAGAACATGAGAATCGCCGGGAGGAGAGATTCAGGTCCACTTTTGTGGAAGCTTCAAAAGACCCTTCCTTTGCTCCCAAGCCTATATCCACCTCCGAGCATGCGGATTCCTTGATCCGATTCGACTATGGTGAATTTGAGCATCCTGTACCTGATATTCTGGTAAAAGGACTGATCAAAGGTTTCGTGGAGCCAGGCAGCGATGTGCTTGCCGAGACGGTGAAATACAGGATCACCTCTTATCTCGATCTGACTCGTCGGGTGATGGTCTTGCCGGACCGTATCGCGCTCGCCCAGGGAGCGTTTCCCCTCTTTGGCGCGGTCATCAGGTCGATGCGCGAGAAGCTCGGTCGTGCTCCTAGAGTGGCTATTCCCGATGGCTCCTACGGACCGCTATACCCCATGCTCATCTACCATGGTGCCGAGGTGGTGCGGATTGAGACCGATGCAAAAAATGGATTTGCCCTGGGAGTCGAGAGCCTTAAGAAGCTTGATCCCAAGCCGGATCTTCTCTGGTTGACCCAACCCGGAAATCCCAGCGGTATTCTCTATGATTCTTCTTCGGTCACCGCCATTTTGAAGACCTGCGCTGAAAGAGAGATCTATCTTCTCGCTGATGAGATATTCTTCCTTCTAAGTGACTATCGGCTCGGGGACTGGACTCCCCACTATTTGAGTTTCGGCTCCCATCTATCAGATCCCAGGTTGAGCAAGTATGTCTTTATGGTAGATGGAACTTCAAAAGCATTTGCTGCCGGCGGTTTGCGATGCGGATTTTTGGTCAGTCCCGATAGTGAATGGAGTGCCATGATTCAGAGTTATCTGGAGGTGCCGCCGGCGGCAATACTGAGGGCTTGCGATAACCTCTACTCCGCTTTTCTGGAAGAGGCACCCCATGGAATGCTCGATGTGGGAGCCGCAAGAGAAGAGTTGATGATTTATCTGAACGCGGCTAGAAGAGAGTTGTCGGAGAATCGCGCTGCCCTGGTGAAGCTGCTGAGAAAGTACGATCTGGACGACGGCCTCGACACTCCCTACAGGGGCGGTCTTTTCTCTATCTTTAAGCTCGCGCCCCATAGAGATGCTCTGGCAAGAGAGAAAAAATTATTGATCAACTCCGGCGACTGGAGTCGAACCGGCGACTGGAGCAGGATCTGCTTCAGCATCCCCCGGGAAAAATTCGACGAAGGAATGCTTCGCCTTTCCGATTTTATGAATAGCCTTTAGAGTAGTCTTTGAAATGGATAGGAAGACTTGCTTAATCAGTGGTGCCACATCCGGTATCGGCAGAGCGGCTGCCCGGGAGTTGTATCGACGTGGCTATGATCTGGTCCTCCTTGGTAGGGATAAGACTCGCTGTGAAGATACCGTCGCCGAACTTGGCGAGATAAATTCCGAGGCAGAGCTGCGATACTATCTGGCGGACCTGTCATCCCTCCAGTCTGTGCAAGAGCTGGGCAAGGAGCTGAGGCGAGATTTGACAAAGCTCGATATCCTGGTTAATAACGCAGGAGCGGTTTTTATGCGGGATGAGCGATCTGTAGACGGGTTGGAGATGACCTGGGCTCTAAATCATTTTGGCTATTTCTGGCTTACCCGGGAAGTTTTACCACTTTTAAAGAGCGCATCCTCTTCTGTCGGTACTGCTCGAATAGTGAATGTCTCTTCTGCCGCCCATCAACGAGCACGGGTTTCGGATTTGAGCCAAGTCTTTGAAAGAAAGGGCTTGCTTGGCTACTTTACCTATGGAGAGACCAAGCTGGCTAACATCTGGTACACCCTTGTCCTTGCCGAGAGACTTGCCCCGGACAAGATCACCGTAAACTCTATGCATCCTGGTTTTGTGGCCACGAGATTTTCGGAAAATAACGGATTGATGGCATTACCCTTAAAAATGGTGACCGGTGTTTTTGGTCTCTCCCCGGAAGAAGGGGCCGAGACCATCGTCTATCTGGTTGATTCCGATGAGGTGGACGATACCACAGGCGGTTACTTTGTCAAATGCAAGCAGGTTGAGCCTTCTAAAACCGCTGCCAGATTGGACCAGGCTCGGGAGCTCTGGCGATTGACCGAAGAGAAGACAGAAAAGATTGTCGAAGCGTTCTGAATCCGAATCAGATCGGCAGATACCAGATGAGGGCGGCAATAATGGACACGGCAAAGAAGCCGAAGCTACATAGACCGGCCAGTATTTTTGCCAGTCCGTCGGGTAATAATTTTGCCAGAGCTAAATATAAAAGAGAGAGCCCCAGATAGAATATTGTCAGTCTGTATTTCAATAGCAAAACCATTCCGCCCATGCTCTGATCTATTATGGCCATACTGGAAGCTCCGGTGACACTGGCAGGTACCGGTCCGGTCGATCTCTCCAGATGTCCTCCGCTTGATACCAGGGTAAAGGACCTTCCCGATGCGTCTCGGATGATCTGACCGTATCTGTCACAGCCATGCACGATGAATTTTTCAATGAATGAGTTCTCGGTCTCGGCTGTGACATGGAGGCAGTTGATGGCGCCCGGATAGAGACTGGCTTCGTTAGTCCAGGTGCCACCATTGGCGAGGATGGAGAGGAGTTGATTGATGTTTGTGAATCGTTCGTCGGGAAGTTGAAGCTGCTGAACTATTGGATAGTCGGTTCTGAGAGTAAAAGCGTTTTCAAACTCGAACATGCTTCTAATCTCTTCCGTATGGAGAGTCTCAGGATATTTCTTCTCGTCTTGAAACCAGCGATTTGAGACCCTGGTCACCTTTTTCATCATGGCGACAATATGCATCTCTTCGTTGGAGTCGGCAAACAGGGTGCAGTTTCCCACACCGTCTATACCCTGGGGTGTTTTGAATATCCAGAGTTCTCTGGAGTTGACCGGGCTCAAGAGAAGACTGGCGAAGTGCTGGGATGGATTTTTGTAGTAGCGGGTGGGAAGAGCAAGACTCTTTTGGTCGATTTTTATCTGGGCTTTTCCGTTCTTTCCAAAGTCGAGGCTGACCCGACCATCGGCTGAGCTGTAGTTGTTCATAGAAAGCATGGTGGAGCCGCCGGAGCCGCTTTTCTCCATGGTTTTGAAAGCAAATAAGGTGCCGAATATAGTGGCGGTTAGGGCTAGTAAAATCGTGACGCAAACTACTCTCTTGAGACGTTTACCCATGATGTCGAAGAGCGAATTCACCGGCTGGGTGATTTTGCCGATCATTGTCTGGGCACCGGGAAGTTCTATCTTCTCTTCTTCCTCTTCGGGAAGTTCTTCCTGGTCGCCCCGTAGTTTTTTGACGCTGGAGGCAACGGTTTGCTGTTCCGCGTCTTTTGCCATCTGCATGATCTCTCGGGCAAGTTCATGTTTACCCAGGGTATTGCAAAGGGTGTAAATGTTGTTTATGGTGCGTGATGTTTCCGCGTGCCTAATCCCAAAAGTGTTTATCTGGGCGTCGAGAAGATCAAGAGAAACGGTAAGCGCCTTCCCGTATTCTCCATTTTCCGTGGCTATACTGATTAAACTCTTGTAGCTCAGGTGGGATTGGTTATGGGCCGGTCCCAGCTTTTTGATGGTCAGATTAAATAGCTTTTCCGCCCGGGCCAGGTCCCCTGCCTCAAGACATTCTATGGCAGTGGTGAAATTGCTTGGCTCGTTGCTCTCGGTCATGCTACTGATGTTTTACTTTCGACAAACTGAAAGTGAGGAATTCTTGCTTCTTTGCAATCAAAGGTTCTAGCGTTCAGACTCTCACTCTATCGCAAAACTTCCACCCTGTCACCAATAGATATGTTTTCAAGGTTTATATGAATGGCGTTTTGGCCGAAAAGGGTCTTGTTTCCCGAAAGTCTTGTTTTGGCGAGGGTTTTAAGTGGCTCAGAACCTTTATCTCCGGTCTCTTGCTCTATGGTGGTTACCACGCAGCGGGCACAGGGCTCAACCACATCCACTTTCAGATTACCTATTTTTATCTGTCGCCAGGAATCCTCACCATAGGGTTCTGTTCCTTTTACGACGATGTTCGGGCGAAATCGATTCATTCTGATAGGTGTTTCCAGCTCACTATTAAGCTGATTCAGGGACTCTTCCGAGATTATGAGAAGGGGGTAGACATCCTGAAAGTTGACGGTGCTCTCTTTATAAGAAGCGCCTTTTTTGCCTACCGGGCGCTTCTCTGACTCAGATATCCTTACCAGCCTCACCGGTAGTTTCAGATATTCGCTCAGCCATGCCGCGGCCTGATCACCATAGTCCAGGGCTTGGCAGAGGTCCGACCAGACTGTGGCACTGGTGCCGGTCTTCTCTTCTTGGTCCGGTGCCGGTATTGAAATCGGTGTCATTCCCGGCGCGTTTAGACCCAGACCCTGGCCGATCACTTCCGGCGTAGGCTCTATCAAGGCCATGGCGGGAAGGTCTCTCTGGGTCAATACCTTCCCTTCTTCGTTTACGATTCCCCAGGCTCTGTCGTGAACAATGCCTCTCTTATCGAAAGATGCTTCTTTCAGCTCTATGCCCTTGCATGATTTTATCGGGTAGACATATAGCCCGGAGACTTCAATTTGGCTGTTCTTATCAGGGATTTGCATCGAATCTCTTTTCCAGGTCGTCTTTGTAGTTCTGATCCATGTCGTCTTTGCTGGTGTCGTATACGGTGTTGGAGTCGGTCAATATACGCTTGTCCAATTTGAACTCTTGAGCTTCGGCAAGCTTGGTTAAAAGTGCGTCCGAAGGGGACTGGAGCAGATCCGCGTTTCTTTTTCTCTCAAGATTTCTTTTGTCGATTTTTTTGTTCAGGTTGTTCTGAACGAGATGGCGTACGGCAGGAACCGTCAAAAACAGAGAGCCGTATACGAGTAAAACCTGGATCAATGGTAGGAACGGGTGCATCGGGTTGGCCAGGGCTTCACCAAATCGGTTGAATATGACTTCGCCATAGCGGTTGTATTGATACTTCTCCATGGCGGTGAAGAGAAGGAAGAATGCGCCGCAGAAGTTGACGCCGCCAAGGATAAAGACCGGTGTCAATCCACCGTCGGGGACATTGGAGAATTTCCAGTCCCATTCTTTAAGGTAAGGGGGAAGGACACTCAATTCACTCTCTTGAACAGTCGCCTGGAGCGAGGGGAATGTATAGACTATATTTCCGCTCTCTGTTACTTCCGGTTTGCCGTCGAATCTTGTCAAAACAGGCAGAACGGCATCCTCGTTGGCGGGATCTGCCCCCGTATACGGTGCTAGCTGTTCTGCTGTAACCACACCGCCGGAGTTTTGAATTACCTGGGCTATCATGGCCCACTTTCGCTCTTCCATGTTCTTGTTTGGATTTCCGTCCCCAAACAGAAAAGAGTAGACGTTGAATAGAAAGTTGCCCTGGTCTGGTCGTCGAATGGTCGGTTGGTCCAGGCGATAACGATGCCTGTAACTCGATGCCGTACCCCAGTAGATGAGATCCCTGAGGATAAGGTAGTCGAAGAAGCTCAGATGGAAACCACCACCGTGTCCACCGAAAAGTCCATCATGTCTGTCGTTGCCGCCGCCTCTCTGGGACATGACGATGAATAAGAAAATGATCAGTAAGGATATAATGATCAAGGAGACGATCAACATTATCCCGAAGGAGATCCTCACCAGAAAGAACAGGACATCCAGGATCTTCTTTCCGAACTTGTTGAAGGTTCTTTGAATTCCTTTTGCCATGTAAGCGCCCTGGATATTGGGCTGGAATTTGTAGGCTATGTCTCCCTGTTCGCTCACAAGTAGATGAGCGCCGGTATCCGTGGCTATCTGATTCAACTCCGAGTTCACCCGGAGAATCGGGAGACCCGTTTTGGTAGCGACATCCGAAGGGGTGACCTTCAACTTCAAGTCGTTTATCGCTTTCAGTATCTGTTTTCTTTCTTTTGTTTGGGTAGCCATAACCAAATTAAATCAATGATTTCCAAGGGCGCCTGCTGCAGTAATCATAGCAATTATGGCGCACATTAGTGATTCGCCCGCCACAGCTCCTGATGCCACAGGGATAACGTATATTGAAGCATTTTTCTTTGCAACCAGCCCCCATATGTAAGCGATTATTGCTCCTAAGAAGAAGGAGAAACAGTTGGCGAACCAGACAACCCAGGAGAGTCCAAGGCCCATGGCTGATGGCACGAATTTTTTGTATTTAGGCGGAGTATAAAAATCTATGACCGCAAGGGTCACGCCTATTCCCGCACCGATTAGGATGCCTATCTGGGCTGTATGGGGGATGTAGTCCAGTCCTTTTGCCAGGGCTTCCGCCACAGCTTTCCACATGAGTGCCGCCGGCGGATTGAATTTATCGAGAGCTGCTTTGTCCGGTATCATCATGAACCAGGCAGGCACCACCGCTATGGTTCCGAAGAAGATGCCTATGAATTGGGCGATAAACTGTTTCCTCGCGTTGGCTCCGAGAAGATAGCCGGATTTAAGATCGGTTAAAAGATCCGCTGAGCTTGATGCCACATTGGAGGTAACCGAAGCGGCCATCAAGTTTGTGGTTATGTTGGAGGGGGCCAGCACGGAGTAGGTCAGCTGGGTGATTTTGCCCATGGCGCCGATGGGCGTAATATTTGTCTCCCCGGTGGCCCGGCAAGCCACCAGGGCTAGCAAGAAGCTCATAACCACCGAGAG
>JAUIJG010000215.1 GCA_030431355.1 bacterium | reverse complement strand
CGGCAAATTAGTCTGGAAGAGCGAAGAATCCGTCGAGAACTTCAAAGTTTCGGGGGACAGAGTACTGGCCACCACCAGGGAATTCATTCACAAGAAACAACCGGGCCAGGAAAGAGAGGTAAAAATCATTTGCTACAAGCTGGACTCGGGAGAGATAGCCTGGACACAGAAATCTAAGGTATCAGGCTATGAACCGAGAATTCTATCCGGCGGCAAAAATTTCTATCTCTGGATGCCTGGTCTGGAACTTTACGCGCTGAAAAAAGAGGATGGCGAACTAGCCTGGAGAATGCAGCGCACAGGAGACAAATCCCCCCTGGCGATCTCCACGATGTATGCCGATGGCGATACTATCTACAGTGCGACGCCAAAGTTGGCCGTTTCAGTATTTGACGGCACCAGCGGCAAAGTGGAAAAGCTCATCTCCCTGGAAAAGATGCCTCCGACACTGATAACAAAGATGGAGTTATTCGGAGACAACCTGGTTCTTTTCGGACGGAGCGGCATTCTGACCATAGTCGACCTGAAAGAGTTAACAATCACCTACCAGGACCAGATAGGCACCACCGTGGAAGGAGTGGAAGTAAAAGATGGAAAAGTCTATTGCGGCTCCGCCTTCAAATCGGACGATGGAAGCGCTCAGTCAATTCTCAACTGCATCGACATCAAAAAGAAAACCTTGGTCTGGAACAAGAAGTTCGATTCCGAAATAAAACTTGCTCCTCTAGTAGAGAAGGGTAGTGTAATAGTTGGCACTGCCGGCGATGACAAATTCCTCTATTGCCTGGAGAGAGATAGCGGCAAAGAGAAATGGAGGTTAGAGATCGGTCCCGTCAAAGATAGACCGATAGTGGAAGGAGGGGTCGTCTATGTGGCAGGCAAAGATGCCTTCTACGCCCTGGACGCTGAGTCCGGGGAGATTCTCTTAAAACAAAAGCCTGAGCAATTTGGTCCGGAAGCAGGACCCTGCCTGGGAGAAAGGAAAGTCATCTTTGTCGGCCAGGATTCTAATTTATATGCTTATAAACTCCTCTCCGAACCGGGTACAAAATCTACATCCGAAGAAGCGATAAAAAAGTGAGGAAAGCCCCTTGCGCATTGTCATAGCCGTGGACAGTAGCAGAGCCAGCGAAGCAGCTCTGGCGGCTGTCAGTCATCACAAATGGCCGGAGAACAGCCTGATCAAGCTTATCTACGTGGTAAGCAATTCCCCTAATGTTCTCGAGAAGATCAAAGGAGAGGTCCGCCATCCTGACGTGGAAAGCACCAGGGCCGCCATTGAAGAAGTCACCATTAGCCTCTCAGGGAGAATGCCCTCCACCAATGTCTCCTGTGAGATTCTGGAAGGTGATCCCAAAGCAGCGATTGTGAAATTCGCCAGGCAATGGAAAAGCGACTTGATTGTAATGGGCTGCCAGATGAAATCGGGTATAGACAAACTGTTGATGGGAAGCGTCTCCGCCGGAGTTCTTTCAAAAGCAGACTGCCCGGTACTTCTCATCAAAGACGGAAGCATGGCCAACCATATCAAACACGGCATCGATTTCACCCGCATTCTTGTGGCCAGTGACGGCAGAGCGTCCTCCAAGGCTGCTTTCGCCTGGCTGGCAAGGCAGACATGGCCGGATGACGTGGTCTATAAGGTGGTTTCTGTAATTCCCCAGGATAGGGCCAGGATTGAAAACACCTCAGATACCCAGAAAGCGGCATGGCTGCTCAGGCAGTGGAGTTCTATGAAAGAGAAAGTGCTCACCGGTTTGAGAAAAGATGCCGAAACGCTGGGTCGAGGACTGGATAACGAATACATCAGTGTGGATGTCATTCCGGGAAATCCAAAAGAAAAGATAGTGGATCTGGGCAAGAACTGGCGAGCCGAGCTTATTGTCACCGGTGCTGAAAGCAAGTCTCATCTAGACAAGATATTTGCCGGCTCGGTATCCAAGTCCATAGCAGACAGAGCAACTTGCTCTATTCTTGTGGTCAAAGGTCTCGATAAGGAAGGAGAGCGGCTGACCGATAAGAAGAAAGAGAGGTTGAAGAACACCGAATCCTATGCGGGCTCCGGTGCGGCAGAGATGAAACGAGAAGAACAACGCAATCAAAGCGCTGTTCAAGACCGGGAGAATGATGCCCCCTTCAAAATGTTCTAGAAAAGAAAAGAACAAAAGAGCTTATAAAATATCTATAAAAGGCATATAAAACACCCAGGACCAGGGCTGCTGCATATACAAAGTATAATGATTGGACCCGGATCACCCAATCAATAGCCTAGTCAAAGAAATTCCATGCCTCTTACCTCTTCAAGAAAGACGACCGTCATTGAACTTCCAAGCGGTACAGGTATCCGCCCACCACTAAAATGGGCAGGAGGCAAAAGGTGGCTGGTACCCCAGATCAAAAAGCTCTATGAAAGCTCGGGAAACAATCTGCGCCTTGTGGAGCCATTTTGTGGGGGGCTGGCAGTCACCCTGGGCATTCAACCGATAGATGCTGTTTTGAATGATATAAACAAACACTCCATCAATTTCTACCACTGGCTCAGACGCGGTCTTCAATCCAAGCTACCGATGAAGAATGAAGAAGAGTACTATTACAACTCTCGCGAGAATTTCAACCAACTCCTGGAGAGAGGATTGTCCGATTCAAAAGCCGCTGCCGAGCTTTTCTACTACTTAAATCGCACCGGATACAATGGCTTATGTCGGTTCAATAAGAAGGGGCTCTTTAACGTACCTTTCGGTCGATATAAAAAGATCAATTACACTTCGGACTTCACACCTTACAAAGATGTGCTCAGAAACTGGCATTTTATCCAGGGAGACTTTGAACTGATTCCAACATCGGCCAATGACTTTATCTATGCCGATCCTCCCTATGACGTTGAGTTTCGCCAATATTCCAAAGAAGGTTTCAACTGGAAAGATCAAGTACGCCTGGCCCATTGGTTGGCGCGCTTCCAGGGACCGGTGGTGGCTTCAAATCAGGCCACGGACCGAATTGTGGAACTCTACGAATCTCTCGGATTTCAGATTAAGATTCTGGATGCTCCACGAATGATTAGCTGCACTGGTGATCGATCTAAAGCAAAAGAGATGCTTGCCATTAAGAACATCAAGGCTATCTAGCAAAGGAGCTAGCCACCATATGCGATATTTCCCAGGAAACAACTCTACCCAGGTAAAGCGAGTTTTTCTGGTATGCAATATGGTCTCTTTTATTTTTTTATCCAATTTGCCGGCGAATAAAACTTACGCTGCCGAAAACACTGATGCAAAATCCAGCTCCGGTGTAACACTCAAAGTCAATGTGGAAAAACAGGAAGTAACCCTGCAATCTATTAGAGACTTCCGCCTGGATCTGAAAAGAATCAGACAGGCAGCCCAGGACATCTTCGATGAGGTGACCAGGCAACCTATCTCCTTTCAGGCTGTGCCTAATGTGGTGGGTACAGTGGTAATCGACCTGCCTGTATCCATCAAGGAGGTAGGGCTGCTTGAACCCAGACATGATTGGATTATGAATGGCGTCAATAAAATGGGCCCGACCATAGAACTGCTCAAAAAGGACGCTGAATCCATAGGCAAAAGAGAAGCAAGACCGGACTTTTCGAAGAAGACGGACGAAGAGTTGGAGAAGTTGACCGGTAACTGGATAGCCCAGGTCAACGATATGCACGAACAGTACAAAAAGCTATTGCCCCTGGTGAAAACCAATCCATACAACAATACAGCCATTGCAGCACGTTCCAGGTCTATCTTTCTCGGAGCCAAAGCCCTGGAAAAGACCCGCTCCCGCGCCGAAAAGCTCGTCAGAAAAGAGATAAAGAAGCAGAGAAAGCTGGAGAAAAAATCCAGAAGCTAAAAACCTAGTTCGTCTCTAGATTTTGTTTGATACCGCCTATAACACTGGCAAAAGCGCAGAGCGACAAGAATGCTATGTAGACGACTACCATTAGAATTAAAGTATCCATAACAAGTCCTTTCCAGACTATGCTTTATTCACAAACTTTCGTGTTTGAGTGTTCTATCTAACTTGTGCCCGGATTCAAGGAGGAAGCCCTCCTTGACATCAAGGGTTTCTTTGCCGCTCGACTTAGAACGGTCCTGCACTTTTCTAAGACTGAGGGAGATTGCCCCCATATACGGGGCTCATCTGACTAAAGAATGGAGAAGGTGAAAGAGGTCGCTGGGCAAGGATTTGCAATCCCCTGAATCCTCTTTTGTCTCCGATAAAAATCAACTTATCGGTGGTTCTTCCGGCGGCGATATAGACAAGCCTTCTCTGCTCATTGCGATCGAGGGAAGCAAAGTCGCCATCTATATCCACTAGAATCACAGCCCTGCGCTCCAGTCCCTTAAATGTCTGGATACGACTCAGGATCGGATGGTTAGTGGTGGAAGAATAGCGAACCACCAGTCGGCCGCTTCCCCTGGAGGAGCATCCGTAAGCCACGGAATTCTTTACCAGTTTCGGCGTCAACACCGCAATCTCGGACGGTAAGATTCCGTAGCTGGCGGTTAATTCATTTAAAATATGAGCACAGGTAACCCGGGCGTCATCGACATTGTTATAGAAGTAGAACTCCGCCATACTTCGACAATTAGAGCCATAACTGATCTTTCTCTGACTCTGACTCTGGTTCTGATTCTGGAGATCCACCTCGTATCCGGCTTGCAAAAACGCCGAGAGCCCCGGAGGAGTGCGCAGATTTTTGTTCAACGAAAACTTGCGAAACGACTGATCGAAATCTGGATCTCTGGTCTCGCTCGAAAGACTTTCGTTATCGTCTTCAAAGCAATAGATAAAGCCTTCGGACCGGGACTTCAATGCCGAGAGCAAAGCCTGGTACCAGTTCATTTTGAAGTCCTGGGAGTCATCGATTATGATGGCATCAAACTTTAGCTCAGGCATTTTTATCAGGGCGGACTCCAGCACTTCCGGGAACTTACTATCCCAGACAAAATGATTCCATCCACCGGGAATTTTAACACCGGCCCTGGTGCCCGAGCGCAAACAGAGAGCATGAAAAGAAGCCACATAGATACCTTTGACTCTCACCAAAAGTGACTCAAGATAATTTGCCAGAGCCCGGCTGTAACAGGTAAGCAGAACCTTTTGGCCCGAAGCGGCAAGCTTCTGGGCGGCCAACAGAGCCAGTAGTGTCTTCCCTGAGCCGGAACAGCCTCCAACAAGAATCCTGTTTGCTTTGCCGAATTCAGCAAAGACGTTTGCCTGTTCATCGGTCAAATGAGGCTCCACTTGACCCAACATGGCCATCTCCCGGTGACTGGAGAGCCTCACTTGCTGAATATTTGAAATCGTACCCATACTAAAGGAAGGCTCTTGTGACACAGGTAAAGACTCGTTTACACCACGGCTATGATAAGCAAGAGATCTAATAAATGACTCCAGAGAGTTGAGATTATGAGGCATCCTCAAACCAGAGATAGAGCGCTCCTTAATCTGCCTGACTCTCTCCCTGGAGATATCATATTTCGCTGCCATGGCCGAAAGGCGCGCCGGTAAGTTGCCATCGAGTCCGAAAAATCTCTCCAGGATAGGATATCTCCTATTGCTGGTGTCTGTTCTCGCGACCCTGGTATGAATTTGATGGATAATCTGATCTACCACAAAAGGCATTCTATTGAGGCGAATAGATTCGACCAGAGTTCTATCAACACCCAGCTCTTCTATATAAATCGACAAGGCAATCTGTCTCTTATAAAGAGCTGACAGCAATCGCTCGAGTCCGATTCGCTTAAGCTCACTTGGACGATCCTTCAAAACAATTTGGAGGGGGCAGCTCCGATCATAGCCACTATATTTAATACTATCCATAAATAAACTCCATTGAGGCACTTTCCCTCAATCCTAATGAGTTCAATGGAGCTTGTAACTGTGCATTTGCACAGTAAATTGAGCGGAAGACAGACCGCTATCTAGCTAGTAGCCAGACTCAAAAGTCGATGATTTCGCAAGTCCATGTGGTGGCAAGCCGCAAAGAATCTACTCAGCAGTATTGCCTTTGGTTTGAGAATCTTCGGCACTATCAGCTACTTCTGCGGAGGCCGCGCCACCACCTAGAAGCGCCTCAATTTTCTCAGCTTCTTTTATGCGATTGAGTTGCCGCAAAACCTTGGCATACTGCTTCAGGACATCCGCCTGTTCTTCGGCTGTCAAAATATTATTGTCGGAATCTATATCGATAGCTTTGCGATAAAAGTCGGCGGCTTTATCGAACTTTTTGAGATCCCGGGACTTAGCAGCCATCTTCAAGCGCAACTCCATCGCCTCTTTAGAATTCTGACCACTATATCTTTCCGTCAACATATAGGACTGCAAATAAGAATCGTGGCTCTTCCAGTGCTCCCCTTTGGAATGGTAGATGTCTCCCAGGGAAGCCAGGGGCTCAGCCGTGTGCTTGCTACCCGGACCGTGGAGGCGAGCATAGGAGGCGATAGAACTTTTCAATGCGTCTTCTGCTTCGTCGAACTTTTTATTGCCGGCATAGATCTCGGCCAGCTCTTTGTACATCTCAGGCACTGCTTTATCGCGTCCAGCCCAGAAACGCTCTCTGACAGCCAGGCTCTTCTTGTATAAAGCCACCGCTTCATCATATTTCTTCTCTTTCGCTAACTTACGCGCCTTAACCAGATCGATTTGGGCTTGTTGTCCAAGTTTCAGCACATCGGCCCGATTGGCCCCGGAGCTGCTTCCGGCGCTCGCCGAAGCGGAGGCACCGCCGCTCTGACTGTATCCACCGGCTGTGGGGGCAGCATTGTTAAGGTTGCGAGCCGCTCCGCCATAAAGGTTGTTCAGCGTCTTTTGCGAATGGGAGGTGGGGATATTGCGGGGCATTCCCATCAGTCCGCCATATTCACCTATCCCCTGGGCAGAGGCAGGAGAACAGATTAAAGGCAAAAAACCTGAAAGAAGAATTACTCCAAAAAGTTTTTCAGAAGAAATGTCCATATCGCCTTCCCATTAGATTCGGTGTGATTTCAAGCGGTACTTATAGTCTATACCCATTTTCAAATCCGTAATCCACGAAAAAAGGGGGAGGTACAAACTGTAAAGGTAATCGGTTTCTAGGCTGCCTCTAAGGATTCAAACTTTATCAGGCTTTATAATTCGCATCCTCAGCAGCCGGGGGACAAAACCTTGATAGAGAGCCAGAATAGAATCAGACTGGGAGAGCTTTTGGTGGACGCAGGAGTGGTATCTTCTGCCGACCTGACCGAAGCGATTCAAGTATCCACCAGGCTGAATATTCCCATAGGCAGAGTACTTCTCCTGAGCGGTCTGGTCTCACCGGTTACCCTGGAAGCGGCACTGGAGTCCCAGCCACTCCTGAACGAGGAGAAAGAGAGCCGTCAGAATGTGATCAAGGCTCTCAAAGAGGTCGACACCACCGGAAAGTCGCTAAATAAACTGCTCCCATCCACCGGCTATTGTCGCACGGGAGAAGGAACTCTGGGCAAGGACAAACTAGCCGACCTTTTGCTCGACTCGGAGATCGTCAGCCAGGACCAGTTGGATCAAGCACTTTCAACAAGTTTTGAAGCGGGTGTGCCCCTGGGAAGCGCTCTGGTTCTAGAAGGAATTCTCTCCCCTTCGCTTTTCCCAAGCATTCTACAGATTCAGCAGAGAGTGCGTTCCGGCGAACTATCCGAAGAAGAGGCGATTGAAGAAGTAAAATCCACCTTCGTACACTGGCTGAAAGCTGAAGAGTCTCTTTCCAGCAAGCAACTGGGAGTAGATCAGGCGAAAAAAGAGACTGGAAGCCAGAGCCCTCCAAAACCTAAAGTCTCCCAGGAAATAGATAGAGCGGTAAGAAAAGATCCGGGGAATTCGACGGAAACTATCGATACGACCTCTCTTGAAGACAAAGAGCAACATATTTCAATTACTTTCGAACCCGCCTCTTTTGAGAATAACCGCCTTATCGACCTGCTTAAAGAAGCCGGTAAGTTCGACGACAGGGATATAGAGAACGCGTTTAACCAGGTGCTGGACAATCCCCAGAAATCGGCAGAAGTATTTGAGCTGCTCGGTTTGATCGACCCGGAAAGCAAAAAGAAAGCGGTTAAATGCCACAGCCTTCTAAAACGGGGACAATTATCCAGGAAAGAAGCCTGGTATGTGCTCGACTCCAACCTGAGCAAGTCCCTGGAACCGAATCAATCTAGAATTGAGATGGATTCGAATAATATTGAGGAGAATTCCCCGGAAGATAAGAAGATCAAAGCTTATTTTGACAAGAACTACAGAAAGTCTCTCTTTTCCAAAGTAGTGGGCGGCATGGTGGTCGGTGCCGCGGTCGCTGGTTTTTCAATATTCAAGAATCGGGGCAAATAGAGGACTGCAACTCTTGATAGACCGACCTGCCGGCCAAAAGGACGTCCTTTATTTCTAGAGTCTCTTCGTCGAATAGTATCAGGTCCGCTAACTTTCCAGGCTCTATGGAGCCGATCAAATGGTCCAGCCCTATGGCTCTTGCCGGGTTTAAACTTGCCATTATGAGAGCTTCCTCAAAACTGGAAATATTCCAGTTCACCAGGTTCTTCACCGCCTGGTCCAGGGTGATGGAGGATCCTACTAGCTCACCACCGGTAGTGCCGACGAATGCGATATCGGTGACAAGGATGGTCTTATCAGGACCTTTCAAGCGATAGATCATATCCACGGTGGCGGAAGAGAGATGCAGTCCGTCTGCGATCAGACA
>JAUIJG010000214.1 GCA_030431355.1 bacterium | reverse complement strand
GGATTCCACGCCGGTTTTAAATCGGAAATTAGATTGCAGCTAAGCCTCAACTGAAAGGAAATTGAGATGGCTAAAGGAGAAGGTCCAGGATTCTTGCTGGGTCAGGTGGTCAATCAACCCCAGATGCATCGCTGGCATCACCTGGGCAAGATTCCTGCTGCTGCCGCCGGTGTCTGGGCAAAGGACGTCAAGCCCGGTTTTGACCTGGATAGCTGGGTTGATGGTAGCGGAGTCTTCGTCAGTGTCGATGAAAAGCTGCTCCTCCACAAGGAATCAGGCGTTTTTAGACTGCTGGTCTGGCGCAAACCCGACTGAAGCAGTCTTCAAGGAAGACCCTGTCGAATAAAAACTGAAGAAGGAGAATGCCATGCAAAACATTCCAGATCCCGAAACCCTGCTCGGCGAGACCACGGTTACGATTCCCGAAACCGAGGAGTTCTCTTCCCTGGTCGCCTCGCTGACGAAAGCCCTGGAAGACAATCGGGATCATATTAAGCGGGGGCAGACTCTGCGCGTTATGGTGTCCTGTGAAACCTCTCGCGAGGACATCGAAGCTGTCTGCCGACTCTTCTGGTCCCGGGGATGGCTCACCGCCTACATCAGCTGCCCGCCACGACCGCACCATGTTTTCTTCGGCCGACCGCAGTTCTATGGAATGCCGAACAGAAGCGGTGTCGGTTCCATTCACTGAAGCTCTGAGCGCAGGCGCTATCGTTGAATGAGGTCCCCGGGGAACGATTCGTTAGATTATCTAGCGAATCGTTTTCCCGGTGGATTTTTTTTTCGACTGTAGCAAAATACTATATCAAGCAGTATAAATCAGATTTGATTTTAAATTCCGAAATGGAGTGCTGAGAAAGGAGGGCATAGCCCCCTTTCTCGGTAATCAGTATTCAGTCGCAGCTGGCAGAACAGTTCCAGGTAGCTTTGTAGCCGCCTTCTACTTTCTGGCAGTTGAAGCTGAAGAATCCGTATCCGAGCGGATGATATCCGGCTCTTGCCTGGGCTTCATAAGCATCGTCATAGGAAATCTCATCTTCCGAGATGGTTGACTCCCAGTAGATGCGTGAGCTGATGCCGATGCCGGTTTTATCCACCTGGATGGCTCGAATTTTGAATTCAGAATCGGATTCGGGTTTGGTACCCATGGTTTATCTCCATGAATGCTGTTAAATCAGTCCAACTTAAAGACCCTGTTTCAATGCCTGTTCCAGGGTCTCTCTATTGGCGCCGATCTGTGCCTGTAGTTCGGTGATGATCACCTCAAAGCTTTTCAGGTCATGCTTGACCGATTGAAATTGGGGTTCAGCGGAGAGGTATTCAATCGCCGACGGGGAAGCAAGAGTCTCCACAAGGGCTGTCTGCTCCGCCAGAGAGAGGAAGTCTTTCCGGGCGGCGATCAGTTTGTCGGAAGCTTCCGAATTGGCTTTCAGTGCCCTCCTTAGGGTGGCGGAATAGTCCGCTTTCAGGCTTGCTTTCTCGAGGGCGTCATCGACAGGGGCTTCTTCAAATTTTTCTTTTATGAATTCCGCGTTGCGGATATCCATGATGGCCAACTTCAGTTGGGTTTCGGCCCTCTCAAGCTGTCTTTGCACATCGTCTGCGTTCTCGGGAAGTTCTCGAAGAACGGAAAACTCTTTAAGCTTTTCATATTCGTAGGGGGCAGTGATGGCGCTGAGCGATGTGGGTAGCCAGTGTGGCTTGTAAGCCGCGGTGACCAGAAATGCCGCGCCCACCAGAACAAGCAGGCTGAGTCCGGCCACAAGATTGCCTGGCAGGCTTCTTTTGGGTTGAACCTGGGACATTGTCACTTTTCCTGTTCGAGGCAATTTCAGACCGCAGCCCTGTGGTAGAGGCTTCGGATCTGAAAAAACTGTTGAATCTTTGTATTTTGCTGAGGATACTTGCCTTCTTGTTGAATCAAAAAAACTTGACTCAACCTGTCAGCTTTCTTGATCCATAGGCAATGTAATTCACGTAACGTAATAATTTTAATCAGGCTAAATCAGTATAATTTGTGCTTTTCTCAGGAGCTGTCTCAGTCACCAGGCGGAGATAGGATTTTTCAAAGACCTAGCGAAGCTGAAAGATGTCGTGCTCCATCGCGCTAAAAGTTGGTCGGTGATTGCTTGATTAATATCTCATTTCTATAATGATGAAGCATATTATGGAGTCCCAGAAATTTGGCAACCTCGGTTAAATCTGCCGATATAGATACTGTCAGAAGCGCTGACAGGCTGCTCAATATAGCCATGTCGTTGCGATGCTTGATCGGTCTCAACCTTGCCTGGATAGGCCCTCTCATTCCGGCCATCGCTGCAGCGCAGTCAGCCTCTCTTGCCGAGACCGGTTTTCTTGTCAGCTCGTACTATGTTGGGGCGATACCGACTATGGTGGCGGGGCGGTGGTTCCTTTCTCGGCTGGGGGTAAAAGGAAGTCTCAAACTGGCATCGCTCTTGATGGGACTGGGACTCCTGACTGTAGCCTTCGTTCAGGGAATGCCCTTGCTCTGGAGCGGTTCATTGATCTTTGGCTTGGGGTCCGGATTGACTGTCATATCCGGAAGTGTTTTCGCTCTCATCTGCGGACGGGATAACCCTGCGTCCCTACTCAATAAGCTCGCCATGTTTTATGGTTTTGGAGCCCTTAGTGGTCCGTTGGTGGCCTGGCTGGGATGCCAGACACCATGGTCTTATCACATTGTTTATCTGGTCGGTGCAGCCTACGCATTTTTGATTGGGCTGATATTGATGAAGGAAAACAAAGGGGAGGGAAGGTTTGAAATCCCCCGGGAGAAAGCTCCAGGCAATGCGCATATGGCGATGGATGTATGGATGTGTGCTCTTTTGCTGCTTCTTTATATTGGTGTCGAAATTGGTGCCACTGCCTGGCTTTATACCTATATGACCGAGGCTTGTAAATTGCCTGCAGGAGCCAGCGCGCTAGGAGTTTCGCTTCTATGTGCCGGTCTTACCTTTGGGAGATTTATCGGCATTTATCTCTGTCGACGTTTCAATCTTCACTTCATAACCGTTCTCTTCATGCTTATATCCACAGGCTCTATATTTGCCCTGACTTTTTATCCGGCAATGGGAATGGTGGCTCTATTAGTATCGGTATGCATGGGTATGGGGTTCGGGCCGGTCTATCCAAATATCCTCGCGTCGATTAGCAACAAGTATCCTGAAGAGGTAGACACAGTGGCGCCGATAGTTATCTCCACGTCTTTTGCCGGCGGAGTTTTTATGCCTTTCATAATCGCTCTCGTCTTTGAACACGTGGGTCTTAAAGAGGGCATGGGAATAATCGGCATGACCAATGTGGCGGTTCTTATTTTCTACATGGTAATTCGCCAGATTTATCTGAAAACATCCGGAACCCATGTGGTGGCTACTCGATGATTATCGGTTTGCTTCCTTTCTTCTTAGGAATGAAAGGCATGTAGGCTGGACTCTCTTCATAACGGAATACTCTTCTTCTGTATGTGCTAGGAGTGCTTCCTTTTCTGGCGGCGGAGCCACCGGTACTATTGGGCTGGCCGGCACTTGCCTGACTTGACGCAGCTCCTGGGTTTTCAGAGATTTTTCCTGTTTCCAGAGGGGCTCCTTCTATGGGCGGCAAGTCCTGGTCTTCGGCCTCAGTCTGGTCGGGCTCGTTCTTTCCAAAGAGAGAGCTTAGATTCAGGGATTGGGTTCGATAAGCCTCGTTTATGGTGTCCCAGTGCAGGATGCCGTATGTGGCCATGAGAAGCAGGAAGAGCGCGCCGCCAACATAGGTGATAATCAGCTTCATCGCTGCTTTGCGAGGGGATTGCCGCGGTCCTGACTTTGCCACCGCATCGGTGAACTTCATCATCACCGTCTCTTCTTGCTCCACCTGGTGGCGTCTCAGGGCAACCAGATTGTGAACAGTGGATTTCAAATCCCCTTTGGAAGATTTGAGAGCGCTCACGTCTGCTTCGGTGATTTCGTTCTCTTCTTGAAGGGGAGCACTTTTAGGTTCGGCCTCCAGCCAGAGCCGAAGCTCTTCTTTGAGATCAGCTGCCTTCTGCAAGCGCCAGTCTACATCAGAATCCAGGGTTTCAAATATTAGCTTTTCCAGGTCTTCAACATTGTGAAAGTCGCGACGTTTCTTTGCCAGTCCTTCCGGTCTAATACTGTCTTCACAGTGCGCTTTGAACAGCGCTTCTCTGGAATCACCGGCATATGGCCTTTCGCCTGTAAGAAGGTAAAATGCCAGCAAGCCCACATTGTAGATATCACTTGCATTGTTGATCTCTTCTTGGCGGAGAATCTCCGGGTTGAAAAATGCGAGCTCTTTGATCGGAAACTCTTCTCCGATATGGTCATAGACTGACTTCTTGAATTGGTAAGAGTCAAAGTCGGCAAGCTTTATGCCGATTACTCCTTCGCTTTCCACCAGGTGAACGGAGGCTGGCAAAATCAGTCCGTGTTTTACACCTTTTTCATGGGCGTACTCCAGGGCGCTGAGAAGTTGACTCAAAATGTCTGCAAACTCATTGGGAGTACTGATGCAACCTACTTCTTCGAGTAGGTCATCCATCTGAACTGCCATGAAACGCCTGTAGACCAGGAACGGTCTTCCGTCCTTCTCTTCCAGGCATTCAATACAATTTACTATGTTCTCATGCTCTAGAGTCAGATTGGTGGCGGCGTAGGTTTTGAAGGCTGCGCTGATTTCGTCTGTCACATAGATTGGAGTTTTGAGGAGTACTTTCTCCCGGTTCTCCACATTTCTTGCTTTGTAAGTGACCGAGCAGTCGTTCTTCTCCACTACTCCTGAGATGGCGTACTTCTGGAAAACTACCTGTCCAACCAGATTGTCCGTTGTTTTAGCCGAGCTGGCCTCTTTCTTTGAATCAGGATCAGGCTTGAGAACAAGGTCTGAAAGCGTGCTTTTCACCGCTTTCTTGATTTTGTCCCGGTTAGCTTTTCGGGCTTCCGTTTTAACTTGCTCTGCGGGACCATCGCCGGGCAGGTTGGTATTGGCGGAGTCGTCCTTTAACTCCGGAATATCTTCTCCGCTGGTCGATTGCTGTTTTACGGACATACAAGTAAAAGCTGGGCCAAGTGGGATGATTTAGCAACTGGTTATTGATCATGTACCACGAAGAAGGAATATATCCCGGATCTGCTTTGCTGTTCTTACATTCGGACACTGTATATGGGTATTTCGCTACTTCCAGGCTGTCGCGAATCTCATATGGGGTCAGATAAATTCTTGTTGGCATTCTTTTCAGGGGTCGCAGATCCGGCAATCAGGGGTAAATAGTTAGGAGGATAGTCTCCTGGCCTGGACGAGGACGCCGAAATTGAAGAGCAGTGTGACATACATTTTGTTGATTACTCTGGCGATAGCCGCCATGCTGTTCGTCGTGTTGAGCGAAGGAGAGCCGGTGTCTGTGAGTAAAGCGGAGTCGACCCTGGAGACTAAGCGATTTGACCCTGATAATCCCCCTCCCGACGTGAGCAAGACCTTTCATGGTGTCACGAAGTGGAAATTTGAATGTCCCTGTGAGGTGAAGTACAAAACCCTGGAGAAGGTGGATGATAGTGGCGGTTGTTTTGTGCGAGTAAAGGTCACAGGGATGAAGGCAAATCTTGCTCTGCCTATTGTTATGTGGATGCCCGATAGTCCGCCTGCGGGGCTCAAAGAGCACGAGGACGGACATGTTCAGATCTGTCAGAGGGTGTATGCTGAGGCAGATAAGATAGCTGAAGAGATCGCCGCATCCATGATCGGTAAAGAGTATTCAGGCACCGGAGCAACTGTGGAGGATGCCACGAAGTTTGCTTCCGGCATAGCCGTTGTCGATTTCTCCAACGAGTTTGAATCCCGGGTGGCCAAGAAAGCTCAGAATATCTCTGAAATCTATGATTACCTTGCCAAATTTACCGATAGCAAGCAAAATACCCTGGTGGAAGAAGCTTTCAAAACCTATGAAAGGGGTAAGCCACGCTCCATAAGCCTCAACAGTCTGGGAAATATGAACTAGCAGTCAAGTTATCGGATCTTTCCGGATTCCGAAGCGCCTGGCCAGGGCATAAAACAGCCAGTGAGCACGAGATAGCAGTAGATGCCCGAGATTAGCAATGAGGATGTTTTCCTGCGGCTTTTCAGATTCTTTGAGAGGTTGGCACCGCGCCTGTTTCTTGTTCTGGTTGTGGTCTCTCTGTTCCTCGCCTTGATGCACCACGGATTCTGGCAATATGGTAGAGATCCGGGCAATGTTATCGCTTCCTTTTTTGACCTTGATTCAGAGTCGACAATAGGTTCATGGTTCGCCTCCATGCAATGGTTTTGCATCTCCCTGGCCGCTTGTGGAGCATATATTTTTGAAGGGGTGCTTAAATGCGAGAAGCGATGGCGTATATGGTGGCTGGTATTTGCCCTGGTCTTTCTTGTGGCTTCTCTTGATGACGCTTCCATACTGCATGAAACGGTGGGGGAGCTTTTAAAGCCACAGTTCGCTAAAAACGGCATAGCTGTTTCTGCCTTTCAATATTTTCGTGAATCTCCATGGTTGTTGTTCTATGCTCTGCCTCTCGGCTCTTTTATTTTGATTAGCCTGGTCTTTTTGTCGAGGCGTTTTGAAGGCAGTAAAAGTTCCAGACGTTCTTTGCTTCTGGCGGGCGCAGGCTTTGCCCTGTTCATAGTGGCACTGACAATTGAGTTTGTTCAGGGCATGCCCTTCGACAGGCTGCTTCCCATCGCCACGCAGTTTGGCTGTGATTGTAAGAGCTTCTATGCCGGCTCCGTGTTGTTGGAGGAGACCATGGAAAATCTCGGCTCCACCTGTCTTCTTATGTCTCTCATTTACTACAACATAGACCTTTTCTCAGAGCGATTCAGTCGATGAATGCGGCAAGGGAACGAGCATTGTTGGTCAGCTGTGGAGCGGTGCTCATGCTTAGCCAATACATCTGTGTAAGGGAGGTGGGCTCTACCTTCTTCTCCACCGAAATTATCACTTTGCTCTCTGTAATTATGATCCTTATCGGTCCGAGCATCGCTTATTTTGTGGCTGACAGGGTGGACGATAGGCTCCTGGTTGCCTGGGGTGGGCTCTCCTTTGTGGCACTGCTTGCGGTGCCGGTGTCGATTCGTTACCTGGCTGCCGTAATGAAAGAGCAGGGTTTTGAGCTGATGGCGATGATCTTTTTGCTTGCTTTCGGTTCTCTGTTTTTCTCCGCGTTTTTTGCTGTTTTCCTGCCTCGACTGGCAAAATCGGAAGCGGATTTCAAAGTCCTATACGCCCTTGAACTATTGGGATCCCTGGTGGCTCTATTTAGTCTGGTTTTCATACCTACATGGCGGGATCTGATCACATTATTCTGGCTTTTGATCGTTCTCTCTTTCTACCTGGCTCTGGGTGAGAAACGGAAGTTTGAGGTTAGAAGTCTCAGCATTCTTCTCCTTCTTCTTGTCGGTCTCGGTTACCACTATTATCCGGTTCTTGAAGATGTTTCCGCCAGGCGTTATTACAGCGTTTTCTGGGACAAAGTGAAGCCCCAGATTCTGGAGACCCACTATTCTCCTTACCAGAGAGTTGATGTGGTCGCCGATGCCGGCGGCAAGTCACTGTATCTTGATGGAGTGGCATACTACGAAGCTGGAGACCTGCACTGGTTCAACTACTACATAGCCGATCTACCGGGGCGTCTTGTTAAACGAATGCAGGGTGAAAAAAGCTCTGCGCTGATAGTCGGCTCCGGCACCCTGTCCTCCACAGGTTATCTGTGCCGCCAGGGTTTTGATGTGACGACCGTAGATATAGATGCTGTGGTTGCCCGAATGGGAATGAAATATTTCAGCTCCAACACCGGTTTGAAGAAAGGGGATTTTAAGCTGGTTATAGATGATGCCAGGCGCTTTGTTCGTTCGGTTCCAGATGGCAAGTATGATCTGGTTGTGCTCGATATTCCGGCTCCTTTCCATGTTCAAACAGCGCTTCTGTATGTGCCCAGTTTCTTCAAAGAGTTGAAGAGATGTTTGAAGCCTGGAGGCATAGTTGCAATCAATACTTGCAGCTATAAACTGGATGACCGAATCTCCGCTTCCATCACCGCCGGTGCGCTCAGTGTTTTTGAGGATGTTAATTCTATCCAGGGTGATAGTCTCGGCTTGACCATACTCTATTGCTCCGACCATCTGCCCTTCGCCATGGAGCAGCTGCGAAAAGAAGCGGCGATGAACGAAAGAGACAAATTTCTTGTACGGGATGATCGCAATTTGAGATACACCACCCGGGATGCTAAGCCGCACACGGAGGAAAATCTTTGTGCGCTGATGCTCCTGTCCCGCTATGAATTTCCGGAGATAGGCAATTGATAGGTAGGACAAACTGGGAGTTTTTCTTTACCGGGTTCTGGCTGGGAGCCAGTCAGGTCTCTCTTGCTTTTCATCTTTTGTATAGCCAGGGAGCTAGCGTGGTCTACTACTTTGCTCTTATCGCACTCTGGCTTCTAGGCAGCGTGATTTCTCTCCTTTTCCTCGGCCGTGTCTCCCTGGGCCCCTGGCTCAAAGCTGGCTGTCTGGCTCTTTTCTTGGCTTCGGTTATCGCCGCGCGCACAAATGCTTTCGACTCATTGTCGCTGATTCTTCTGGTATCAGCTATTGCAGCCTTCGGCATTTATGCAGGATGGTTTTTGAAATTTTCAGTCGGTGGTCTGGGTGATGTGAGAGCCGTGATGCTCCATGAGAATAACGGGTTTATAGCAGGCTACGCGGCAAGCGGTGTTTT
>JAUIJG010000612.1 GCA_030431355.1 bacterium | reverse complement strand
GCCATCGTAGCTGGTGACAATAATATTCTGGTGCCTTCGCTTGTCGGTACCGGATATCTATTTGATGGTTGTGAGGAGAGCTGGCCTTATTTGATAACTGAAAGAGTCCGGGGGCTTCCTTGGGATGATGCAGATTTTACCCGGGATATGAAGGTCTCGGCGGCTGTTCAACTAGGTAAGCAGCTTGCCCTGGTTCATGGGCTCAAAGTACAGAGATTCTCTAGAGAATTGAAAGTTCAAAGTTCGAATTTTATGAAGTCAGAAATCGAAAGCGGGCTCAAGAAAAGCTCCCTGCCTTCAAAACTGATCTCATATGTTCCAGACTTTCTCAAATCTTTCCAATCGGTCGAGTCCGAAACCTGTATGGTTCATGCGGACTTGATAGGAAGGCATGTATTCTTTGATGATGGAGTTCTCTCCGGTATCATAGATTGGGGAGATGCGACAATGGCAGATAGAGAGTACGAATTGAGCAAGCTTCACCTGGATCTCTTCTCTTGTGACAAGAATCTTCTCAAAGAGTTTTTAAACGCCAGCAGCTGGCAGGTCTCCGATAATTTTGCCCGAAAGGCGCTTGCCATGGCTATTGTCAGGCAGATTCAAGGGGCTAATCATCATCTGACTTTCGATACATTTTACAAAATAGGTTCGGTTGATTCGATAGAGGAGGTAGAGTCTCTCGGTGATTTAGCCGATTTGCTCTTTGCTGTCTGACAGAGCTTGCGGATTTGGAGACTCCTTTATCTGAGTATGCGAGCACGGTGAACCAGTTCATCCACCATGCCTTGAATATGACTATGCAAAGTGTCGGTGAACTTATGCCTGAATCCGTGGGAATCTTCCATGTATTCGTCTATAAATTGTCCCAGGTCTATGGGTTCGGAGATTTTTACCAGAACATCCCGACGGGTCAACTGCCGTGGCCGCTTAATCTGGTATAGCTCGCGCTCCAACTTCAGTACCACTTCCGAAAGTCTATCCAGCGGCACTTCGCCTTCGTAGTAGTGCGGACGCCAACTGGAAAGATGAGCTACCTCATTCAATTCGGCCAGTTCGGCTTCCAGTATCTTCTTCTTCTCTTTCTTGGTTTTCCTGCTGTCTTTCTTGCTTTTCAGATTTTTGATCTCAGAACGAATCTCTGCTCCCAATTGCCAACTCTGATCAATAATCGGTGTTTGGGCCACTTTGATATGGGGGTGATTGCTCTCAATCCTTTTGAGAAGAGCTTTTTCCGTGCTAACGATCTCTTGAAACAGATCACTTTCCTCTAACGGATTTTTGCTCTCTGTGGCGCTGTCGGCCGCATCGTAACTGGTGCCATACTTGAGCTGCTCATTTTTGAGAAGGGATGTCTGAATACGTCTGAGTCTGTGGGTGAAAGTATCCTCGGATAGTGCTTTAAGATTTAGCCGCAGCTCCATCTTAGAGATTCTTTGTTCAAGCGCTTTTTCAAGGGCTCCCCGGTGATGGTACTTTAAAGCCATTGGTACTATATACGCTGTCCAATTCGGATTCTCTTGCCTTTTCTGCACAAGCGCCTGCATGCAAATTTCGATGGCGCCACTGTGAAAGGGTTGAATCTCTTCATTTAGATAGAAGATCTCCCCTTCGGGAAAAATCACAAGAACATCATCACCACGTTTAACAAC
>JAUIJG010000213.1 GCA_030431355.1 bacterium | reverse complement strand
GTTGAGCAGGCATATAAAGCCGGTTGAGAATCCTTCCGCATATAAAATCAATCCTTGCGCTTTGAAGAAAAATGAACGGGAGCCAGGAAAAGATAAAGTGCGTTTTCTGGTCAATCTGGTGGATAGCATAGTAAATGCAAAGGTTTTTATGAACTCTTCTTTGACCTATACCAACATGGAGACATCTATAAAAAGAGCATATAGACATGCTGCAAAACAGGGGCGCGATCCTATTATGGCTGAGCTTCTCGATTACTTGCCGCAGTTGCCGCCGGGCAATGGTTTAGAAGCTGTGCGCGGATCCTATTCTAAATTTCTTGGCGGAAATATAGGAAAGTTCCTTGATGGGCAGTCTAATTTTGACTTGGATAAGAACTACACTTTTATCGATCTGGGTGAAGACAATGCTCTCACTAAGCTTGAGAAACTTGTGATTCAAGCGGTGGTGATGGAGTTTGCCGGCCAAGTGAGATCCAGTGCCGATTCTCAGAAAGTCGTTTTTGTTTTCCCTTCTTCAGATCAGCTTCTGGAAAGTGGCTTCGGAGCGGAGGTGCTTCTGGAAGCCATGGCTGAGAGTCCGGGCAGTAACATATCATGGATTTTTGAAATGGAGGGAGATCTCGACAGCTTTGGAGCGGAGGACGATGCGAGTTTGTTGGAGAGCTGTGGAATTGTTCTCATAACTTCGGGAGAGAAAGAGTTCTCCTGTGGTCATCTCACTTTTGCTGAGAGAGAATTCTTGCAGGAGCAGAGCCGGAGCCGGAGTCCATCAAGTCTTGTCCGTAGCGCCATACTTTGTCGCGGTGGTTTTAAATCCGGTGTCTATCTTTCTGCCTCTCCAATCGAATACTGCATTGTCAGTCAATCGCCGGAGGTTCTTGCCCGGAGAGAATTGCTTCTCAAGCAAGTAGGTGAAAAACAGCCCCGGTTCTGTGAAGTGGACCGGTATCGCCAGGCGGTATACCATCATTCATTTGAGTTGGCAGTGTAAGTGGAAAAGACTTTTAGTTGCCCAGTACTTCCACAAGGGAAATGGCACCATCTCTATTTAGATCCTGCTTTTTCATCCATTGCCAGAGAAAAGGAGCCTCATTAGCGGTTAAGCGTTTGTCTCGATTTCGATCAAGAATTGGGAAGTTTGCTTTGATCCAGCGCTTGCCCAGAGCCATATGGCGTTTGTCTTGTCTTGAAGAGAGACCGCGGACCTCCTGTCTCGATATGTAGGTATCGCCATTGATATCGTAAGAGTTAAGCCAGCGCCAGATGTATCCGGTCTCTGAGCTTGATATGTAGCCGTTTCTATCTCTATCAAGGGCATCAAAATTTATTCTTACGAATTGTCTGGGGAACCTTCTTTGCAGGCGACGTAGAAGGGCAAGCTCTTTTTTGTCCGGACCGATATTGTAGTTACGCACAGTTCCCTGACCTGTCGTGGCCGCTGCCACTCTCACCGGTCTTTGGGTTCTTGTCGGCGCTTGAGCGGGTCTCTGGGTTTGGACCGTCGGCCTCGGCTCCTGTTTTGGGGGTAATGACGGAGTGGGCTTAGTCTTTGCCACTTTGGCTGTCGGTGCTTTTGTTTCCACTGGTTTTGGGGATTGGGTTTTCACCGGCGCAGAATTTTGTTTTGGATTTTGTTTTGAAATCGGTTTGGCAGCAGGTTTTGATGAAATCTTTTCCGGTGCTTGTTTCTTCGGGGGCGACATCTCTTTCTTTGCCGTTTCGACATATCCAGCTGCGGCTGACTTGACTGATTTTCTCGTCGTTTTCGAGTGGGAACTAGACTTTGACTCCGGTGGGGATGCTTTATTCGGCTCTAGATAGTCTTTGATGGAGGCTCCCGCGAAGGCGACCAGACCTATGGCGGCAATCACGCCACCGGTAATAGTGGCTCTTTTGAGGGTGATAATCGGTGGTCTAGAAGGCTTCCAAATATTTGTCTTGGTCTGGTTCGCAATCGACCAGAGGTTGCGTGAGAGAACCTGCACTGACGGGATGCGGTTCTCTTTGTCCACGCTCAGGCAGCCTTCCACTATCAGCTTGGCCAGGGTGGAAGGGGTGGAGCAAGACTCCAGATTGTTGAGCAGCACTTTGCGGTCGACGTTGAGGTGATTGAGGATTACTTTTACAGCGTTCTCAGCCTGGAAAGCAGGTTCGCCGGTGAGCATTTCATAGGTCAGGCAGCCCAGGGAGTAAACATCGGATCGGGTATCCACATCTTCCCCCTGGCACTGCTCCGGGCTCATATAGAGAGGGCTTCCGATCACATCGCCGGTTTGGGTAAGCTTGGTGCTGTCGGTGGTGCCGTCGGCGGATAGTTGCTTGCTGATGCCGAGGTCGAGGATCTTGGCACATTCCAGACCTTTCTGATTCCTGGTAATCAGTATGTTGGACGGTTTCAGATCCCGGTGGATTACGCCTCTGTTATGGGCATAGCTAAGCCCCTCGCAGAGCTGCAAGAGTAGGTTGAGGGCTCGCTGCCAATCCAGTCTTTCTTCGTTTTCGATGAGCTGTTCCAGGGATAGCCCGTCCACGTATTCCATGACCAGAAAGGGTCTTCCCTGGGGCGTGGTACTGTAGCCAAACACCTGAATTATGTTCGGATGGGAGAGGCTAGACGCGGTGAGCGCCTCTTTTTTGAGGCGACTTATCGAGATGGTGTCCGCCGCAAACTCGTCCCGGAGCAGTTTGACCGCCAGGGGCGTCTCCAACTCCTTTTCACGGACCTGGTAGATGGCTCCCATGCCACCGAAGCCGACGGCGTTCGTAATCTGATATCTGCTTCCTAAAAGGGGGAAGCCATTGACGTCCAACTCCTCCTGACCATGAACTTCCGAGGTCGCTTTCAGCGCTTTTCTTCCGCCCCGGCTCACTCTCTGTCTGGTCTGTTTCCCGGAGGATTTCGAGGGCGCTTTTTCTGTCTGGTCCTGAACCACCGCGCAGGTGCAATAACCGGCGCTAAAAATCCACGCAGTCATGGAGCCGCGCCGGGATGACTTCATCGGTTTTTTACAACGTGGACAGATGTCTGTTTCGCTTGTCTGTCCCTGGTTTCCGTCTTGCAAGTCATTGTCCTTTCTGAGTGGACAGTTCGAAAAGGAATCTCCCTGCTATTTATACCCGTTTCTAGGGATGGATTTTGGGCGTGAAGCCGATATCGCTGGAACCCAAAAGGCTTTTGGTTAGGCTGCCGCCAGCCACCAGAAGTTCGTGCATCGCCTCATCGATATGCTCATCTTTGACTATTATCGGATCGCTATCTGCCGCGGCGAAGAGTGCCGCTTTTCTCATGATTTCGGAGATGAATGCACCGCTTGCGCCTTTGGTTCGTTTGACATAAGGCTCCATATCCTCTATCTCCAGATTCAAGCCATCGCTGTAGATGTCGAAAAGCTTTCGTCTGCATTCGTTATCAGGCAGCGGTACTTCGTAGGCCTGGTCGACTCTTCCTGGCCTGGCGGCCAGAGCCGGCTCCAGTACATCGGGTCGGTTGGTGGTCAAAAGAAAGAAAACATCCACGTCGTCGGAGAGTCCATCCATCTCGTTCATCAGTTCGAGCAAGAGAGCCGTATTGCAGCCAGTTTGGTTGGTTCGCTCTTCGGCTATTAAGTCCACGTCTTCTATTATCACCATGGATGGTTCCAGCCAGCGGGCAAACTCGCAGGTCTGGGCGATGGAGCCCTGGCCTCGCCCGGTCATCAGAAGTACGGTCCTCTCTTTCATCTCCGATGCCAGGTACATCGCCGTCAGGGTCTTTCCTGTTCCTGGTTTGCCGTGGAGGAGAATGCCGCGCTTCAACTTCCTTTTGGCGGCAAGCAAAGCTTTGCTGTGTTTGCCGACATCAATGGTCTGTCTCTCAATACGCTTGAGCAAGTCTCCCGGGAGAATGATTTTGTCTCTGGTTACCGGAGGCAGGTTGTGAAATTTCAAGCCGCCTTGACCTGAAACCGAGAGAACCTTGCCTCGATAGACGTTGTGTTTACGAATCTTCTTTTGAATGGTTTTTACATATTTTTCGGCGGTGGGCATGTCCGTGGCCATCACGTCGAGGCTGATGGCGGCAACTCCTGTAAAATCCATCATTGAGTTCTGGCGCAGCAAAAGAACCAGTTTGGTCTGCCCTTCCAGAAGATAAAGGGCGCCCTGGGAGCAAGCCAGGGTTTTTCCATTGCCGATATCCATGTTCAAATACTGAACCGATCCCTCTTTCACGCCTCCCAGACCGACAAAACTGGCGAAAGACTGGGGGGTGATAATGTCTTTCAAGGAGGTGCCGGTGATATTGTTCATGATTCCAGCTTGCAGTCCAAGGATGGTTGTTTTGTTTTCTGAATTCTCGGCAATTTCGTTGAGGGCGATCTGGAGATTGGGGTGGTTATGGCGGTCGAATTGCTCTGTTATGATTGGCAGGGTCGAGGGATCAACCCCCATATGGTCATAAACTTTCTGGCGCAGGTCCTTGGGCACCAGTTCTTTTGGAATCAGGTCTCTGGGATTGAATTCAGGCATACTGAAGTTGGATTTTGACATCTGTTTTTCTCAAGCCGGTTTGGAAATTTGGGTCTCGAATTCGGAAAGCCAATACTATGTACCCGGATCACGATTTTACCTCTTGTAGGCGGGCTGTTGGAGTAACGCAGATGTCACCGATTCGTGCAATAATCGGGGAGTAAAATCCATGGAAGGGAGATGTCACAGACCCCACCGTGTTGGCTGATTCGACCCAGTTGCCTGACAGATACAAGGGCGTCGCTGAACTCGGAAGCGGTGCCATGGGTACTGTTTTTAAAGCACGGGATACGCGTCTTAAGCGTTTTGTGGCGATAAAAATTCTCAAGAAAGGTACTCTGGATGCCAGTAAAATCCAGCGTTTTCAAAGAGAAGCCAGGGCTGCGGGTAGGCTGAGCCACAACAGTCTGGTTACGGTTTACGATTTCGGTGTCACTGAAAACGGTGATCCTTACCTTGTGATGGAGCTTGTGGAGGGCAAGACTCTCTCCGCTTGCATAGAAGAGTATGAGCGCTTGTCGGCGGAATTCGTTCTCGATATTGCTGTTCAAATCGCCAGGGGAATGGCTTACGCTCACGAGAACGGAGTTGTACATCGTGATCTCAAGGCTTCCAACATCGTACTTTTCAGCGATCTGACTGGAGAAGAGAAAATCAAGATTATTGATTTCGGCATTTCAAGATTGCTTTCCGATGATGGGGAAGCTGGAAAGTTAACGGCCACAAACGCGATTCTTGGCAGTCCTTATTATCTGAGTCCGGAACAGGCTGCCGGCCAAGACGGCGATGAGGTCTCGGATATCTATTCCCTCGGATGTATTTTGTATGAAGCATTATCAGGAAGGGTGCCTTATAACGGAGATTCTTTCCTTGAAGTGATCAAGAAAAAGACCGAGTCCGATCCGCATCCTTTTTCCCGGGTTACCAGTGCCGAAATACCAGGAGCTTTGAAGAGGATTGTTTATCGCTGCCTGAAAAGAGAGCCGAAGGAACGTTATCAATCCATGAAAGATCTACTCGCGGATCTGGAACTCTGTAAACAGGTGGCTTTTGACGAAACCCTTATCCTGCCGCCGGAAGAGGTGTCAGGCAGTATTCGAAACGCGGATGAATCAGGACGGAGGGGGACTTTGTATGCCATGGCAGCCACCGTTATTGTTGGCGTAATAGCCATCGCTGGTAGTGTCATGTATCTCTGGGGTGTCGGGAACGTGGATCTCCCTGGCGAGAAGGTTGAAGTAAAGACCGACAGCCATGTGGCTAGCGATCCATATTTAATGCCTGGAGCCGACAATGTTCCTGCGGAGGTGGAGATCAGACCGGCTGAAGGCGACACTCTATATGTGAAAGTCGGACACGGTAAATTCGATGACGAGGATTTGAAGAAGTTGGCGGGCAAGCCTATCTCTGCTTTGAGCATCAATGGTAGGGATGTGAGTGATGAGTGTATGCCCGTAATCGCCGAGTTTCCTCTGGCTAGCCTGGAGATAGGTGATACAAAAATTTCAGGAAGAAGTCTGGGCCTTCTCAATAAAGTAGGAACTCTTACAGAGATCAAATTGAGAGGATCCGCTGTCACTAACGAAGATCTGAAGTCAATAAAAGACCTGCCTCTGGAGAGACTGAGGCTCACTTACTGTAAGGGGCTAAATGATGAGACCATCAGGATTATAAAAAAGCAGTGGCCGGGGATACGCTCTCTACACCTGGCTGGAACCAGGCTTGGGGAGCAAGGTTTCAAAGACTTGAGAGATCTGAAAGAGCTATACGATCTCGATGTCACCTTGACTGAAAATGGACTCGAACAAATTTCCCAAATGAACAGTCTCACTTATCTGACAATCTCCGGCACGAAAGTGACCGCGGAGATGATAAGAAAGTTGGCTACCATGAAGAGGCTCAAGACGATCAAATTTGTAGCTTGTAAGAAGGTTACTAAAGTGGAGCTTAGTTATCTGAAAACCCGTATGCCTGACTGTCGTGTGGAAGCCAAGTACAGTGGAATAGAATGAATCTCAGGTTTGTATAATAGGGGTCTTTGAGGAGAGCCCTGACGTTGACAGAAGAAGATCTCAAGTTGACTTTGAATGAATTCAAGGTTGAACTGCTGGAAGAATTCAAGAAAATTCGCCAGTCCGACAAAGATCACTGGGATAAATTGGCTGGAATCTCTCCCATCGTATCCGGATTTCTCGTGATGCTAGGAGCCATTATCTGTACCTATCAGTACAATCAAGAGATGGTCCGATTACAGGAAGCCAGCACGATTGAGCGATTTATTCCGCATCTTCTGGAAGATGACCGTTCCCAGAAGATGGCAATTTTGGCTTTGCATGACCTGGTCAGTACTGAAGTTGCAGCAAAATACGCCGAGATCTACGCCAGTGATGGGACAGTCTCGGCTCTTAATCAGATAGCCGCCCAGGGAAATAAGAGTGAGCGCAAGATTGCCCAGAAAGCCCTTGACGCAACCAAGTCCAGGCTGGAAGAACTTCAGAACTATGAAAAAGAAGAGACTCGTTTGATAGGTATCGTGGCCGAGGCTGCCGCCAATCCTATAGTGACCGACCAGCGGGTGGATGTGTTGATCGGTAAGCTGGCTGATCTCTATTTGAAGCGTGGCAATCGCAAGGCTGCCATTCCATTGCTCAAGCTGGCCATGGGTGATCTGGAGAAGTACGATCCCTCTGACGCGCATGCCCGACAGATGCGGGAGAAGCTAGTTAAAGCCCTTAAGGAAGACGGACGCTTTAAAGAAGCGCAAAAATATTCGCAGGAAAAAGATGGAAAATAATTTCTATTCTTCTCTCTTTTTTCTGTCTGACTTTTGTTTTCTACTTCCTCTATTTGAATTTGGCCCTACTGCTGCCGGTTTTTCCAGTTCAGGCGGAGCGACTTAGATGAATAGAAGCTTGAATCTTAAGCTTGGTTACTGCTTCTGCCAGAGAGACCTTTCCGGTGCGGACCTGGGTTTGCATCCTCAAGGCATATAGAACCAGATTTGGTGCAAAGTGCTTTTGTCTGATTAAGATTTGACCAATAGGAATCTCTTGTAGTTGGCTCATGGTCAGGCATATCTCCAGGTCTTCTTCGGATATTAGATCAGCATCTATAAAGAGTCTTCCGACCCTTGCCACGTGGGCCGGTTCGCAGACCAGGGACATCTCTTTCAGCTGCTCCTCCAGGGACATTATGTCCAGGGTTCCTTCAGCGATGTCTCTAACATAAGGATTGTCGTCTTCTTTGAGCCTTTCCAAAAGATGGAGCGGCAGGTTTATCTCATGGGCAAGCTCAAGTCTGACGTTTATGTCTTCGTCCTCTACCAGGCGTGCCACAAGGCTCTCGCCGCAATTCGGGTTCCTTGCTACCGCAGCCCTTACTTCCCCGTTTGCATCTTCCACCAGTTTTTCCAAGAGGTCCTGGGGACAGGCGGGGTTCTCTGCCAGCCTAAGTCGCACCCGCGGACTGTCTTGAAGGTATAGCCGCCAGAGTTGCGCTGGTTCAAGTTTTGGATCTCCTGCCTTGATATAGTCTCTGATTTCAACCATTCCGGTTCTCTCCTCCCCCGATCGTGTTTGAGGTGCACCTGAGTTGTGGTGCGTGTTTTGATGTTTTAAGTCCTGCTCCCGACATTTACTTCAAAGGAGTGGACGTTCCCGAATACCGGTGCCCATGCCAGAAAGAGTTTCCATTTATAGAGATTGCCCACTTTCCATCTTCCCATAACTGCCGGAACGCGCCATCACCCGGCGGTGTTAACATGGCGTCTTGCCGACAGGACTTTTTGTTTTGTTCTCGCTCGATAGGGTGGTCTTTTAACCACAGGTATCGATTGAGAGCTATATCCTTCTTTCTCCCTTATGGATTTGGTTATAATGCAATGTCTTCAGGAGCGCGGTTTTTTAGTGGTACCCGGGAAGCTAAGAGTCGATTATGGGAATTTTAGTAAGCAGTCAATCTTTATCGAAGAGCTATAGCTCCAGACCCGTTTTTGCCGACCTGAGTTTGGGTATCGAAGAAGGCGATCGCATCGGATTGATCGGTCCTAACGGTTCGGGCAAGTCGACTCTTCTGAAAGTACTGGCGGGATTGGAAGAGACCGACCAGGGTGAAGTTATTTCGAAAAAGCAGCTCAGGGTAGCCTATGTGCCCCAGGAAGAAGAGTTTGAAGCCGGACAATCCGTCAGGGATGTGGTGCAGGCGGCGGTGGAGGAGGTTGCTTTTGAAGAGCATGAGCGGGAGGCGTCTATCGATTCCACACTCAAGCAGTTCGGCTTCAAGGACAGGGATGCCCGGGCCAGGGATTTGTCCGGTGGTTGGCGGAAAAGACTTTCTCTCGCTTGCGGATTTGCCGCTAAGCCCGAGT
>JAUIJG010000212.1 GCA_030431355.1 bacterium | reverse complement strand
CTGATGCGAGAATTTCGCAGGCTCCGGAGAGAGCATGGCCGAGACAGATGGTGTTCACCACCGGCTCGATCGAATGCATGATCGCAATGATAGCGTCGGCGTTGTAGCCGTTGCCGCCACTGGAATTGATGTAGAGATTGATCGGCTTTTCAGAATCCCTTTCGGAGAGCCTCAGAAGTCGACGGATCACAGGGACCGCAATGTCGTTATCCAGTCTCCCGAAAATGTAGACATTGCGGGAGCCCTGCTCTTTATCCTTATCTTCTTCTTTATTTGGCTCTTTCTCAGAAGCCTTGGTTTTCTCTTTGCTCATTTGCGGCTTTGATTACTCATCATCCTTGAGTTTCTTAGCTTCTTCACGAGCTTCATCTATTGAGCCGACCATGTAGAAGGCTTGTTCCGGCATGTCGTCACAATTACCTTCGATGATCTCTTTGAAGCCTTCCACCGTATCCTTGAGTTTCACGTATTTACCAGGACGTCCGGTGAATATTTCGGCTACGTGGAACGGTTGAGAGAGGAATCTCTGAATTTTTCTAGCTCTGTTAACAGCCAGTTTGTCTTCTTCGGAGAGTTCGTCCATACCGAGGATGGCGATGATGTCCTGAAGATCTTTGTATTTCTGCAGGGTCTGCTGTACTTCCCTTGCTACTCTGTAGTGCTCTTCACCAACAACTTCAGGCTTGAGCGCTGTGGATGTACTGGCCAGAGGATCTACCGCGGGGTAGATACCGAGTTCAGCAATCTGTCTACTGAGAACGGTTGTGGCGTCAAGGTGACCGAAAGTGGTAGCAGGAGCGGGGTCGGTCAAGTCATCGGCAGGTACGTATACGGCTTGTACCGAAGTGATTGATCCGTTCTTCGTGGAGGTGATTCGCTCTTGCAGTTCACCCATCTCATTGGCGAGGGTGGGCTGGTATCCAACCGCGGAAGGCATACGACCGAGAAGGGCGGATACTTCGGAACCGGCTTGTACAAAACGGAAGATGTTGTCTACGAAGAGAAGAACGTCTTGCTTACTCACATCTCGGAAGTACTCGGCAACGGTAAGAGCGGAGAGACCGACTCTCATTCTGGCGCCGGGCGGCTCGTTCATCTGACCATAGACCAGGGCAACTTTATCGATAACGTTGGATTCGATAAATTCGTTCCAGAGGTCATTACCTTCTCTGGTTCTTTCACCAACTCCACCGAACACCGAATAACCACCGTGGTGCATGGCGATGTTGTGGATAAGCTCTTGAATGATAACGGTTTTACCTACACCGGCTCCACCGAAGAGACCGACCTTACCACCTTTAATATAAGGTTCGAGAAGGTCGACAACTTTGATACCGGTTTCGAATACAACGGTAGAAGTATCAAGTTCTGTCAGGTCAGGGCATTCGCGGTGGATGGGCCACATGTCGTCAGCTTTCACTGGACCGGCTTCGTCCACTGGCTCTCCCAGTACGTTGAGAATACGACCGAGGGTGGCAGTACCAACCGGTACTTTGATTGGGCTTCCGGTGTTGATGGCGGTCATGCCTCTCACCAGACCATCGGTTGTGCTCATGGCAACGGTTCTGACTCGGTTGTCACCAAGCATCTGTTGCACTTCGCAAATAACTTTTTTCTCTTCACCGGCTGGGTTAGTACCGACTATTTCCAAAGCATGGTAGATCTCGGGAAGATGTCCGCTTTCGAATTCGACGTCGACAACGGCTCCGATAACCTGTACCACGCGACCTTGTGTGCCTGTTTTGGCTTCCAGAACTGTACTCATTTTCTCTCCAGTAGCTTGCGGTTCAAGTAAGAACGAAAAATCTTATTGCCATAGGATAGACCTAAATAGCTACTTTTACCCGGTCGTTTATGATACTTTTCGTATGCGGAGGCAGAATCTTTTACGCTTTGTTGCAAACCCGGCGATTTCGCCCACCAACCGGGCCTCATAATCTGTGCAAAAATAGTGCCTTCAAAATAGTATTTGTACGCGTCATTAGAAGAAAACTTTGAATAACCCCAAAACTCAACGGTTTTTGTCGGATTTCGTGAAGTTAATCTTGCTGGTTATCGTCGGCACGATTGGATTCATGCTGGTGGAACGTTGGAGTTTTTTGGATTCCCTATATATGACCGTGATCACCTTGACTACGGTGGGTTATGGCGAAGTATATCCCCTGGACACGAACGGCAAAATCTACTCGATAGTGCTCATTCTTGTCGGTGCCGGTGTGGTCCTTTACATCCTTGGGGATATGGTAGAACTCTTAATTGACATAAATCTCGGTGGAAGAATGCGATATAAAATTGTCAAGTTGCAGGGGCATCAGATTGTCTGTGGTTTCGGGCGGACCGGCCAGGAAGTAGCTGAGCACTTTAAGTCAAACAAAATTCCTTTTGTAGTGATTGAATCCGATCCGGAGGTGGCCAGGGAGGCAGAGGATCTTGGCATGCTTGTTCTGCAAGGGGACGCATCCACAGACGAAGCTTTATTGGATGCACAGATCACCAAAGCCAGAGGAATAGTTTGTGCTCTTCCCGATGACACCCAGAATACATTTATAGCCTTGACAGCCAAAGGCTTGAAAGAAGATATTGACATTGTGTCCAGATCCGCTAATCCCGGTTCGGAAGCTAAGTTGAAGCGAGCCGGTGCTCGTATGGTCATATCCCCATATGTGATCTGCGGAAAGCGACTGGCGGCTGCGGTCACCCATCCCCTTGTTACACAATTTCTCGATTTTGTAATGCATACTCCGGGTAAAGACTTGCGGCTTGAGCAGGTGCACATCGCAGATGAGTCGACCCTGATTGGCCGTACTTTAAGAGAGACGAATATAAAGCAAGCTTCCGGTGCTATGATCTTGGCTGTCAATCAAAATGGTAAGCTGATTACAAATCCTTCACCGGATCTAATTTTTGGTGCCGGTGATGAACTGATAGCATTAGGAGCACAGCAAGAGCTTAATAGATTGACCAAGCTCGCATCACAGGGAAATCTGAGGAAAAACTATGACTAACGAGCCCCCTACCCAACAGGACGAAGCCATCATCACCCTAGAAGGGGAGGATGGATCCGCTTACGCCTGTCAAATGCTGGATGTAATTGACTTCGAAGAAAATCGATATGTGATCCTGCTAAAACTCAAGGATGAGTCTGCCGAGAATACCGAAGAGTCTGAAGAAGATGAAGAGTCTCTCGTGATCATGCGTCTTATCCAACAAGACGACCAGGCAATTTTTAGAACCATCGAGAGTGACGAAGAATTCAAGCGAGTTGTCGCTCATGTGGAAGAGATCGCCCGGGCTGCCGTCAGCGAAGAAGAGTAGATTTTTCTGAGACCAGGTAGGTAGTTCACTATGTCCAATCAGTATCTGAATGATTTGATTGGTACTCAGGTTGGTGAATACACGATTCAAGAACTTGTGGGAGAGGGGACTTTCTCACTTGTTTTTCGCGCGACCGACCGCCTGGGCCAGAGCACCAAAGCAATTAAAATTCCCAGATCCTACACTGCTCAGGGGAATCGCAAAGACGATAGTGTTCCTACCCAGGTCTTTATAAAGCGACAGGATCGCTATAGTCCCCAGGAAGCTTCACCCATTCATATACAGAAGATCCAGGTTGCCCGGACACGTTCCATACAAGATCAAGGTATGGTGAGCGTTGAGGACTATTCTTTTGACGAGGCTTCCAAGTCATACATATCGATGCCGCTTATTACCGGTACTTCTTTCCGGCAGTATTTAAATGCCGGACCTATTCCTCTTACGGTTTTTCGCAATCTGGCTCTTACTCTGGATCGGCTCAGTCGCAATCCTGAGTTTGGTTACCATGGTGATGTCAAACCGGACAATATGATAGTCACCGACAACGGTGTCATCCTGGTGGACTGCGGTTACTTTGGCTCTATCGAGCCCGATTCAACCCCGGATAATGACAAGAAGACTTTGATTGTCACCACTCCCAGATACTATCCTCATCTGATCGCCGATGATCTGCTGGCTTTTGGATTTTTATTGTGGGAAGCCGCTTGCAGAAAGCCTTTACTCAGAAAGGTCTCTTATTCCAAAGATCATGATCTTGAAAAAGTTTCCGATGAGATATTATCTCTTGTGTACGAAGAAGAAGCTCTGGGCAATTTCCATTTTTCCCAAATTGTGAAAGCGAAGCCGCCCTCTGAGTATAGACCGGGCTTGCCCGATGAAATCGAAGATGTCTTGTTGAAGGCGGTGCAGCTCAGCTTCGATGAAGACGGATTTTTAGATTGCGGGGAAGGCTATGAGTCATTTGAAGAAGTGGCCGATGACCTTGCCGGACTGATGAATCTGGGTATACACTACCTCTAACCCGGAAAGAGGCGACAAAATAGGGAAATCGGGAGCTGGGGTTTCGCAAGTGATTTGAGGCGGGCGATATGGTCGATGAAAACATAACCAATCTCCCCGATTCTGTTTGTCAAAAGTGTGGACTGGGACAGCAAGAATGCTCCTGTCGTACGGTCTTTGTGGAGAACGCAGCTGGCCAACAAGATAATAGCCAGCCCAAAACAAGCCAGCAGATCTTCCAGGTGGGGGCTCACCAGGTTGGTCATATCGTGGCAGGGCGCTATGTGATCAAAGGGGTAATCGGTGTCGGTGGTATGGGCACCGTTTATGATGCCAGTCATATTGTCTTGAATAATAGAGTGGCGCTCAAAGTATTGCGCCATGAACTGGTGGAAGAAGAGTCCATAATGAAGCGCTTCGAGCAAGAAGCTCGTGCCTGCGCGGAGCTGAAGCACCCGAATCTGGTTACTGTTTATGATTGCGGTATTTCAGAGGATGGCGAGCCATTTATAGTGATGGAGTTTCTTGAAGGTTCGCTATTGCTTGATGAGATCTCCGGGAATTCCCTTGGGCAGGTAGAATCCTGGAGGCAAGGAAGGGTAAGCCTGGAGCGTTTCTTTGAAGTGTTTGAGCCGGTCTGTACTGGTCTGGAATACGCTCACAAAATGGGGGTGGTGCACCGGGACCTGAAGCCGACCAATATAATTGTGACTAGAACCCCGGAAGGAGAGCGATTGCCCAAGGTGGTCGATTTTGGTATCGCCAAAATCGAAGATCTCGGCGGCAATATGCAGATGCTCACCCAGACAGGGGAAGTCTTCGGCAGTCCGGCTTACATGAGCCCTGAGCAATGTCAGGGCACCACCGTTGATGCCCGCACCGATGTTTATGCCCTTGGCTGCGTTATGTACGAAGCCCTTTCCGGAAAGCAGGCGTTTGCTGGCCATAACATAATGACCGTTCTGGAAATGCAGCTTAACTCAAGCCCCCGCGCTTTGTCAGAGCTTCAACTTAAAACTGAGATTCCGGATTCTCTATCAGCAATTGTGATGCGATGCCTGGAAAAGGATCCTGACTTGCGATTTCAGTCTTGTCTCGAACTCAGGCAAGCGCTGGTAAGTGCCAGGGATAACATGCTCGGAGCGAATACCTTTAAGATCGGAGAGAAGAAATTTAAATTCGAATCTTTGACAGCGGTATTACTGATGATGGCGATAGCTCTCTGTGTCTTTAGTTTCTCTTCATTGATGCCGGATGAGATTCGCGAGAAGTTGTTCGTGGCTGATAAGGCTTCATCATCAAGTTTGAGCGAGAGCGCCGAGAAAGCCATAGCGGAGCTGTTGCTTGCCAATTATGCTGGAGGGCATGACGTTCTTGCCATGTCTGTGCCAGTCTACAAAAAGTATCTCAAAGAGTTGAGTGATGAGCCTGAATCGGAGAAATTGAAGGTGGCTCTTCTCATGCGAACTGTCTACGCTTACAAAAGCATTTGGAAGTATGAAGAAGGTTTCCGTTTCTACCAGAAGCACCTGACTGAAGTGAAACAGTTAGAAGATGCCTTCAAGCATTTTGAAAAGGATTCTGTGTTTGGTGCACATCTGGTGCTTTTTCACTATTACGGTGGTTATTGCCACAAGAAGGCTGGAAATAAGGAGGAGGCTCTCAAAGCCTATTCACGAGGAATTAAGGCCGGCAATAGTTTCGCGGCTCCGGACTGGGTCAGAGTAATTGTCCTTCTGGAGAGTGCCAGATTGCTCAAAGGCAACTTTGTGGACAGCAATAAATTGAATCAAAAGGAGAGATGGCAACTTGCGTTCAAGGCTCATGATTGCGCTCACCAGGTGCAAATTCTCGTGGAAGCCATGGACCCGGATTTGAAACAGGAAAAATTGTTCGAACTTGAAGAGGCTCTCCGCTGGCAATGCTACACAAGTTGGGATATGGGTAAGTTGCATACTGCAGAAGAAGAGATTCGCAGAGCAATTGCAGTTTCGAAAAGCCGGGACGATCTAGTGAGGACCAAGGAGAACTATCTCACTCTGGCGGCGCTTTTAAAGGCACAAAATAAATCGGAGCAGGCCGATCAGAACGCATTCAAAGAGTTTGAACGCCAGTACAACTTGAAGAGAAAGAAATCTTGAAGTTTAGTAGATCAAGGGCGGCTTGAATAGGTCTCAATCTGGCTCTTGGTCTTAGCCTTAACCTAACAGGAGTTTGGGCTCTTTCTTCAAAGCTTCGGGCTCTTTGAGGATATCGCCGACCATCTCCGATACCACTATATCCAGTGGCGCACGGGGGTGGAAAGTTCTGTGGGATTTGCCCTGGGTCCACATTCCGTCTTCCGTCTTGCCAGTTGAATATACTGATATAAACTTAGGACCCTTGTGCAATATGTACATCACTGCGTAGCGTTCGAAGTCTGACCAGCGCTCTAAATTCAATTTGTCTAGAATCGCGGAGCCCGGATTGGTCGACTGATCTTTTGCTTTAATCTCTTTCGGTCCCCGGGCGAGAAGTTCAAGGACAAATGTTTTCCATGAGTTTACGTCTGACACTTCAAAGAGCTTCACCGGCTCTATTTCGACTAGCATGCCGTCTTCGGTTCTTCCCATAACTGGCACAACCACTGACTGGTTGACTCCATAAAGGTAAATTCGGACCATGCTCATCTGAGAAATTCCCTTTGATTCTGTGTAGCCTACTCATAGACTTTATCAAGAACGGTGTGAAAAATACAGGGCGCCGGGCTGATGGCAGTTTGCCATCGAATTTGGCACCGCTCCCCTCAGCCCATGCTATGAAAGCACGAAGATTACCGACAGAAGATGATAACCATGAATAGATCGAAATTTAATCAAAAGACAAGCACCTCAAATCTGAAGGAGAACAGCGTTGTTTTTTTCGATAAGGATGATTTCGGTGACTTGAGTATTCGGCGGGAGTTGGTGCTTGAGGACTTTCTGCCAAGCAAAGTCCATCCGCTCTCGGAGTTGAGTTTTGCCGACCGAATCTCTTCCCTGCAGTGGAATTTGAAGGATGGTGTCATCTTTAAACTATTTGAAGATGAAAGAGGACGGGGACTTCAAAGCTCTTTTGCCGGTGCTGGAGAGCTTGCGAACCTATCGGGATTGAAAGGCAAGGCAAAAGGATTCGGCTGGTTTACGGGCGATGATTTCATAAGTACCTCAGAGCCGCACTAAAATCTCGATCCAAAGTAGGACCTTATGAATAGCGAATTTTTTTTCTGATTTGATTTAAAGCCTGAGACGAACCAGGTGATACCATTCATGATAGTCACCGGTGATGATATCAGTATCTTGAAAGGTGCCGAATCAGCTATTCTCTTCCGATTCGTCTTCGCTCTCTTTCGATCCGGTAGCTCCCAGAGGCTTCATGGTCGGAAAAGCGATTACATCGCGAATAGAGGCGGAGTCCGTCAGAAACATAACCAGACGGTCAATGCCGATTCCTATGCCCATGGTGGGCGGCATGCCGTATTCCATGGCGGTGACAAAATCAAGGTCCACCTGGGTGGCTTCATCGTCTCCGGCATCTTTTTTATTCGCTTGCACTTCAAGCCGTTCTCTCTGGTCCAGGGGGTCGGTGAGTTCGCTATATCCATTGGCTAGCTCTCTACCGAAGACAAAGAGTTCGAAACGCTCTACTTCGCCAGAGTTTGTTCTGTGAGCTTTGGTCAGCGGTGAAATCTCCACTGGATAGTCGATGATAAAGGTCGGTTGAATCAAAGTCGATTCAACTTTTTCTTCGAAGATCGTATTGATCACTTCACCCTTAGTAGATTCTTTGTCCAGATGAATACCCAGTCCGGAAGCGGCTTCTTTGGCATCTTCAAAGGAATTCAATGTGGTGGTGTCGATTCCTGTCACCTCTTTGATGGCGTCAGCCATGCGCACTTTTCGGAAAGGTCCCTGGAAGTTTATCTTCTCACCCTGGTACTCGAGGTCCACACCGCCGGTAACATCCCTGGCGCAGGTCTCAAGCATCTCTTCCGTGAATTTCATCAGATCGTTGTAGTCGCCGTAGGCGCAGTACATCTCCAGCATGGTGAATTCAGGATTGTGTCTTGGGCTGATTCCCTCATTTCTGAAGATGCGCCCGATTTCATAGACCCTTTCAAAGCCGCCCACTATCAATCTCTTCAGATGCAGCTCGGTGGCGATTCTCAGATAGAGATCGAGGTGCAAAGTGTTGTGGTAGGTGACAAAGGGTCTGGCATCGGCGCCACCGGCTTCCACTTGAAGTACCGGTGTTTCAATCTCCAGAAAGTCTCTGTCATCAAGAAACCTGCGAATTGAGCGGATGGTCAGGCTTCTCTTCTTGAGGGTTTGCCGAACCTCCGTGTTTATGATCATGTCCACATAGCGTTGCCGATAGCGGGCTTCCACATCGGTGAAACCTTCCCAGCTATCAGGTAAGGGCAGAAGCGATTTGCAAAGCACTTCATAGTCGGTGACTTTGACCGAAAGTTCTCCTGCTTTTGTTCTGCGAATGGTTCCGGTGACTCCGATATAATCCCCTTTGTCAAGGAGTTTCATTCTCTTGAGTTTATCCGGGTCCAGGCTTTGCTTA
>JAUIJG010000611.1 GCA_030431355.1 bacterium | reverse complement strand
GGGGTATTAATTGGTCGAGAATTATCTGAAACAGAGCGAGACCACCCAGCATGCTGAGCTTGAATCGCCAGATCGATTCAGGGATTTTGTTTTTGAGCCGGAAGATTCCCACCGCCACGGCACCAAAAACCGCCATCACGGCGCCGGACGCCCCCATGGCCGGCTGTCCGCTAAGAAGCACATGGGCTACTCCGCTAAGGATACCTCCCACCAGATATATGGCGATAAACCGGGTGGTGCCGAAGATATTCTCAGCAATTCTGCCGAACCAGACCAGACCGATAACATTGAAAAGCATGTGGGTTATATGCTTGTGAAGAAAGAGATAGGTAAGCAGGCGATAGTACTCTCCCTGAAGCATCGGGGTCGGGAAAAGAGCAAAATCCCTGACTATCGACTCCTTGAATTTGATGATCGGAATGACTGAACCGGGATCCACAAGACCGGCGGCAAAAAAGCCAAGCTTATTAAGTTCCAGGAAGACAGAAAGGTCAGAGATAACGAAGACCAGAGCAATCAACAATACCAATCCGTTCACTGCTATGGATTTCCTCTGGGGTGAAAGTATTTCCTGGACATAGGCAACCTCTTTGAAGATGCTCCACACCCTTTCAACCTGGTCACGGCAGCTCTCGTTGATATTGTTTTGCCAGGAATCGTCCAGAGCCAGCTGTCTGTCCAGGCGGTCGATAAAGACAGGGGATTTAGTCAGACCTTTTGCTTTCTCGAACGACTGGCGGGCAAGACCTGCTTCTCCCCTGGCGCGATAACAGCGTCCCAACCAGTAGAACTTGGAGCTTTCGGCAAAGGCTCCGGGACTCTTGATAAGAATATCGATGAGCGCACGAACCCTGTCCAGAGAACCTGTCAGGGAAAAGAAAGGCAAGAGCGATAGAGCCAAATAATTCATGGAAACCATGGTCTCACCCAATTTGCTATCTTCGATACAACGAGCAGCATCATCAAATCGACCAAGCTCCGCATAAGCTCTGGCTGTGGGGAGAAGAACAGTACTTCCCAGCTTGCTCCGACTCTCTTGCTGTATTTTTTCGAACTCATCCACAATCCACTGCCAACGCCACATGACACCATTACCAATCTTTCGATAATTCATCGGCAAATTTCTAATCTGCTTCGGAAGGCTGTCATCTTCAAGCCAGGGCTTTAATAGCGCTTCGGCGCTCTCCCGGTCTTGATCAATATAAAAGGACATAGCCAGTGCCATATCGTGCCAGAATCTGCCCGCCATTCCCCAGAAGAAGAACTTTACCGAACCGGCAATTCTTCTCATCTCTTGCGAATTCAACTCGGTCAGATTCTTTTGCATGGCCGAATAAAAGAGCCTGGGAGGCAGGTAAAAGCCCAGCACCATTAGCCAACCGACCACCGCAAAGAGCCACTTAGGCTCCATATAGAGTCCGAGCGCTGCCACCACGATAATCGGCAGGGCTTGCAGTATAAAACCCCAGGCCCATTTAATGGGCAGTGACAATCGCATCACTAGAGACACTACGGATAGTGCCAAAAGCGGGTAAAGCCAGAAGTCTATTTGAGACATTTACAAAATCAGTTCCTATCCGACTGTCCGGCAAGTCCGGATAGCTCAACGGACTCCACTGCCCCTACGAAGCCCCTGGTAATCAGGTGTGGGCTGGTGATTGCAGAACCGACA
>JAUIJG010000211.1 GCA_030431355.1 bacterium | reverse complement strand
GACGTCAACTCACCGGAGCTATTGAAGACACCTTTGACCTTCTGGCGATTGATGAACTCCCAACCACCCGAAACGGAAGACAGGCTGGCGGTGGAATGATCCGGAGCCACGAAGCTGCCGTCAGGAAGCTTAACGAAAAGCTGACTTCCTTCCGGGGTAGATACCATAACCGTATTGTCTCGCGACTGGTCGAGCAGCCATTTGTTTGCCAGCGCGACCATAACCCACTTGTCCACCGGCTTGGTCAGGTCACGATAGAGATCCACGGTGACAAACATCTCGACGATGCCTGCAGCACCGGCAATGGGAGAACGCCCCCCCATGGCCAGCAAAGCATCACTGTTCTGGGAAAGACCATACGAGAGGTTGTGAGACCAACCCAGCCCAAGAGGACCATCGCTCAGGCGAGCGCCGGAGCTGTAGGAGCGCTCGAAGGAGAGCTGGTATGGAAATCCCTGGCTGCCCACACTGATGTCGTCGTGGGCATAGGTATAGTGACCGGATTGCAGGGAGATAGGGTCAGGCGACTGGGCCGTCGAAGGACGTTGCTCCTCCAGGAAGTTGCCGGATACCAGCGGACTGAACGTCGAAATCGGTACGGCTTCTGCCGACATGCCGCCCTGAAGATAGCCGCTGAAAATCCCGACAGCACCATACCAGGGGCTGACACCATAGAATCCGTACCCGATGAAGTCATCGATGGTTAGCTCACCATCTTCCGGCAGAATAACTCTCCAGCCCCAGTTGAGATACCAATTCTCGATATCGGTGAGGGTCTGTGTGGAATAGTTGGTCAGGTTAGGCTTGACCGAACTGTTCCAATTGGAAGAGGTCGCATTGTAGATCTTGAGCCCGTTGGTATTGGCGTCATCGATGAGAGGGCAGGTGCTGATGCCACCAACATCACCCGCCTGCTCAATAGCACCGGCTTCAAAAGCGATACCATGCATAGCAAGGGAAGTATCGTTGGTGTTGACGTTGTCCCAATCATTGTCGAGGGCCGCGCTCGCCCAGAGAATGCCGCCCAGGTCTGTGAGAACCGCGTCGAAATGCCCAACCAGACCGACCTGGTGATGCAACATCGTGCGACACTCAGTCATCCTATTGAAGACATCGCAGGCCCAACTCTTCTTGCTGTTCCAGAGATGCCAGAGGACAGAGAGAGCTTCACCGAAAACAGGCTCGGAATCTTCCGCTCCACCATCGAAGCGGGCTTGATCAAGCTTTTCCCTGTGAACTTCGATCATCTTCCGACCGGCATTACCCCAGGCTTGAGCGATCAGATAGTACTGACCAGACCAGACCGTCTGCCAGAAACTCTGATCGGCAAAGTTGGTCGGATAGGGGTGGTCGATGCTGAGAAGCACGGAGTTCCAGGTGCCGGCGCCCTGAGCAGAACTGGTAGCAATAAGCGAACCATCGAGTCGAAGCTCCGCCTGATTGCTCCCGTTAAAGAAGAGTGTCAGCCGCTTTCCATGAATGTCTCGGGAGAAGAAGCTCACATTGATGGTATCGTAAAGGACACCAAGCGTGGTCTTGTAGCTGTCCGGAATCGCCGTCCAGGTGGTGGCGGATGTGCCGGACCGCTCGTAAGCCAGAGAAGTGTTTCTCAGCGTCCCGGACGTGGCCACGATTGTTCTTCCACCCAGAATATCGTCCAGGGTCGCATCTGGATTGTTGCTCTTGATCCAGCTCACCAGATTGGCGGTGTAGTCATCGAGATCATCGCGCAGATTCGCGCGGTGAATATCCTTTGCGTAGTCAGAGGTAATCGTGGCGCCGGACCGAGCGTTACTCAAGAAGCTGCTCTGGCTGTAGCCCATGGCGGTGGCCAGGTTCACACCACTGATTTCGTCATAGGTCTTGCGCGAGGGATCGAAGACATAGTCGGTCCCCGAAATATTGACTTTGACCCAAACGTGGTTGAACTGGATCTTGTATTCAGAACCGGTCCAGACGACAGTGTTCGGAATGCCACCCGCCGAAAGCAGATTGCTGGCAGCCCAAATGTTGCCGGAATCAGAGCCGAACCAGGCAGCAGCATCGGCCTGGGAAAGCTCAAGTTCGCCGAACTGAAAGTTTGCGGTGTATCCAGCTTCTCGAAGAAGCTCGATCATCAACTCCGACTGATCGAAGGAGTTTCCAATGCCGTCGATCAATGTACCGAAAGCACCTTTTTGACTGCCATAGGTAGGCAACCATTCGATCTGATCGTGCACGAACTCGTAAATGAGATCGACGTCGTCTTTGAGAGCCCTGGCAAGCTCTTCGATATCAGCAGCACCGGAGACAGTCCCACTGGCAAAACCAGGGGCGATGGCTGACTGGATCGAACCCGCCGAAGCGGAGGACCGGCGCGGAGTGCGACCGGGAAATCGGTAAATATTGGAAGGTACTTTCCTTCCTTCAATCTTGGGTTTCGAGGAAGCCGGACTGGAAGCACCTTGCTTCTGCACGGCAACACTGCCCGGGGTCTGAACCTCGGGCGACTTAGGCCTCTGCGGAGTAGTCATAATTTTCTCCTAAAATTTTTTCGACAAAAAAGACCCGTCATTGGCAATGACCGGGTCTCACAAATCTGCGAGCAAAAGCAAAAATCGAACTCAGCAGCCGCCGCCGGGGCAGCTCGTCACCACCGATGTTCGATTTCCCATGGCATCGTAGTTGTAGGTAAGCACGGTGCCGTTCGCGAAAGTGACAGTCTTCAGTCGCCCGAGACTGTCGTAGGTGTAAGTGGCTGAATCACTCATGTAATTCTCCTTCTAATGTGGGGGCTTGGGTATGCACAGACTGCACACAATTCTAAAAAGCGCCCTGGCAGCGGGCGCAGAAACTTTCCTGCCGGACTTGACTCTTGATGAAAGAACAATAGCCGGTCAGAGGAACCCCGTCCATACGCTGAGCCCGAGTCACCTTCTTCGGTACCATCCCCAATACAGTCGAGAGCACCACTCAAAACCAGGTGGCCCATCGCTACCAGCCGAGCTGGAAAGGAACTACTGCATTGTCAGGGAATCGAAACCTTGGAAGAGTCGCAAGAACCGCCTGCGTTTGGGACCGGGGAATATAATTGAATAATTTCCGAAACTTGAGAGAAATTTCCAGATATCGAATTCAGTTCCATCTCACCCATGTGGGTGATCCCCAATAATCAATTTAAAACAGGGTAGGAGCCCCATATCGATGAAGGGCAGAGCGTTTCGTCACTGCCACTACCTTTGATGTGAGTCCCCTTGCGGATTTATCTCTTCTATCTAGCACCGCTCACGCAACAATAGCCGCCAGGAGAGCCGACTTTGAGGAATCACTATGCACACACTTCACCCCGAGGGGTGATAAGAGAGCTACGTCAATCTCTAACTGAATGCCCTCAAGAACAGCAGAATTCAAAGATTCAGGTGAAGCCCCTGCTGACATCCATCACCCCGCAGGGTGATACGCTAACCTGCGCTAACAGGTACCACGTACTTTCAATTCGAAACCCTTGTCTTCAGCCATTCTTCATTCACGTAGAAAATTGCAAAATGGTGGCAACAAATGACCAACTTCACCGTCGCAGTAGTGTAAGGTAAGCCTAAAAATCCGAGAAGTATCTACTTCCTAAGAGCTACCGTATAACCCCATGAAGCGATATCAAAGTCGCTTCTCGCCATGTATAGATATACCTATGAATGATACTTCCGGGACGACAACCAATCACGCCCTCGCGATCATAAGCTCTCTTTGCAGGAACATAGATGACTATGGTATCAGTCTCATCAATGCCCAGGGCAACATTGCCAGCTGGAACAAAGGCGCAGAAAATCTTCTCGGTTTTGGCAAAAGAGCGATACTGGGAAAGCCCATGGCTTCTCTCTTCCCCGATTCCAACCAGGCATCACTGGCTTTGATAGAAGCCGATCTCAAAGATCACAAAGACTCCGGGGAGCAGACATTCAAAACAGCAAAGCGCTCAAGAAGCCTGGCAATGTCATTGGAAAAGTTGCGCCTGAAAGACTTCGATGGATACCTACTGGTAATCTGCGCGCGCAATAAAACGCTGAGTACAAACAAGGCACGCAGTCTTGCTTCCTCTCTGGCTTCACTACTAAAAGCACAAGAATATCAGGCGATAATCGGTGTCAATAACCTTGGCGAAATCATGCTATGGAACGATCTCGCATCATCTGTTTTCGGATACGAAAGCGGAGCCGCGTTCAAGCAGCCGCTCAAAATGTTCTTCAGCGATCAATGCATTCGCGATCTTTATAACGGCAAGTACAAGATTATCGAAAGCCCGGTGGAAACCCACAAAAGGATTCCCCTCAAGAGAAGAAACGGTGGCTCCATCGAAGCCAACTTGTTAAAAATTCAGACCAACCAAAAGTCTCCAGCAGTAACTATTCTCTCTATAGACATCATTGAGAATCTGACCGCCGCTTTCAATCTCAGAACTGACAAAGAACTGATGGACATGAAAGAGATTTTGTCTCTCTTCACCCATGACTTGAAGAACCAATTGCTGGGCTTCAAGCAGCTTTTCAACTACCTAAATGAAGAAAAAGCCGGTCATCTAAATCCCAAACAACACCGAGTTATCGAAGCTATCAGATCTAGTAACAATCACCTTCTATCCATGATAGAAAAGCTCGAACTTATCAAAGATCAAAAAGCTGCGGTGGTGTATGAAAAGCTCGATATGAAAGAGTTGGCTAAAGAGTGCGTGGAAGGCTTTCAACATACCGCATTACTACAAGACATTCACCTTGAACTAAAACCCTCAAGTCAATCAATAACCATAACTGGTGACAGAGTTGCGCTGAAGCAAGTCTTGAATAACATTATCCACAATGCGCTCAAATACACGCCTTCCGGCGGCAAGATAGAAGTCGGCACCAGAGACGACGATGGATGTGCTGTAGCAGTCGTCAAAGATACAGGCTACGGAATTCCGAAAGACATTCAAAATGAGATCTTCAAGAAAAACGCGGCGTTCTCAAACGCCCATACCGCTTCGTCCAACGGCCTGGGGATAGGCCTTTATCTAAGCCAAAAAATTGTGAACTCCCACAAGGGAAGTATCTCTTTTGACTCCCAGGAAAATGACGGCACCAGCTTTTTTGTTCGATTGCCAAAATAAAACAGCAGCCAGTTTATAAAAAGCTCGCAGAACTACGTCATCACCCACCTGGGTGAAGTGACCCCGGGCGGTCCAGAAAGTGGCGGTAGCTGTAAGATTGCCGATATATGGCAATCTTCAACAACAGCCTCCTCGAATCAGGCAGACAAAGAGGGTCTAAGATTCTCTATATTCGTGCTCGCGCGTACTGTCTAGTATTTGATACCTTCAAGTTACTGTTCACCTTTTCCTGACATAGGCAAAGAGCAAGCTAGAAAGACTTTTTGACTACGCAAATTGACTGCTTAAACTACTCCACGAGTAGAAACAGCAGCCCACCTTTGCAAATCTTTGACTTACAGCCACTCTACTGATGCTTCTGTCACCACTTGCGGCATCACTAAATAAATCTCAAACAAATGGAGATTACTTATGACCGATCGAAATACCGCGGATCGGGATCAGGATCCGGCTCCAGAAGCAGATCCGAATATTGATCCCGAACCTGGCACAGACAATGGCACTGATCAAATCGAGGACAGACAGCCCAACGGCGACAGTACCACAACCAAACAATCTTCCTATCTGGAAAAGATTGTCAAATATGTCCCCGCTCCGATCATCGCCGCTTATGTTGCCGGAATAGGCATCATCAACGAGCAACCAGACAATCCTATCTGGCTGTACTGGGCGGCATTCTTGTCGCTCTGGGCGCTCACACCGCTCTACATAATCTTCTTACCAGGCGAACATACCACCAGCGAACACAACAGCAAGCGATACCACGTCCTCGCCGGCACCATCAGCTTTGCTGTCTGGGTATTCGCCCTCGGGGACCCGTTCAAAGTAACTTTCGACTGGTATCGCCCAGTTTTCGGGTCTCTGGTACTCATCATCACAACCCTGACCCTGCCCATTCTTGAACAGATAGCCAACAGGATCAGCTACTTCAAAGTGGAACAAAATCAATGAATCAGAAAATGAATTTCCTCAGACGTCTGCTGACTTTATCTTCTGTTTTTGGCGCCCTGGTGATTCTCTCCGGCTGTGCTTCCCTTACCAATCCTACTCGTCTGCACGAGCTTAAACCCGGCAGCTCCTATGCCCTTGATCTGGACGCAAGTCGTCGCGGAGTGTATGTCATATCCAAGGATCATCCAGTAGCCATTTGCGCGGAGCCCGCACCGGATGTGGCTGTTGAGTTCGTCACCAAGCTGCTTGCCGAAGTAAGCATCCCCGACTCCAATCTCGACGCCAAGACCCAGGCGGAATTGAGCAGCAAAGTGATTGAGCTTGCCGGTCGCACCCAGACTGTTCTTTTCTTGCGCGAATCTCTCTATCGCCTCTGCGAACAGTCGATGAACGGCAACCTCAACTCACAGCAGGTGCATGAACTGTACCAGCTTGCCCTGGGGACTGCACTGAAACTGGCAGAGAAAGACCTGCTTGAAGAGCGCAAAGAGATCATCGAGAAGCTCGATGACCCTCGACTGCGTAGAATCTTTGAAGGAATCCTCCAGGAGTAACCAGCGGCAAACTAGCTTCTAGACGAGCCGCGCGTCAATGGATACCACCCCAATAAATGAAAACAAAACTGATTTCGGAAGCAGGTTGCATGAATCTGCTTCTTTAAAATCGCTTTCTGCTACTCTTTATAGTATTTATTTTTGTCGAACATTGACAAAAACCTAGGTGTGCTTTGGAGAATATGCCAGATTGGCATTGGATTCGGTGGATCTGTATGCCAAAGTGGCATAAATTCCTTGCCTCTACTGAGAATATGCCAGATTGGCATTGAATTCAGTGGATCTGTATGCCAAAGTGGCATAAATTCCTTGCCTCTACTGAGAATATGCCAGATTGGCATTGAATTCGGTGGATCTGTATGCCAAAGTGGCATAAATTCCTTGCCTCTACCGAGAATATGCCAGATTGGCATTGAATTCGGTGGATCTGTATGCCAAAGTGGCATAAATTCCTTGCCTCTACTGAGAATATGCCAGATTGGCATTGAATTCAGTGGATCTGTATGCCAAAGTGGCATAAATTCCTTGCCTCTACTGAGAATATGCCAGATTGGCATTGAATTCAGTGGATCTGTATGCCAAAGTGGCATAAATTCCTTGCCTCTAATTTGACTACGCCCAATTGATGACACGGATGTCACTTAATTAGGACTAGACTCACAAAACACCTGAACTATTGCTACTTCATCTTTCTTCTTCGCCACACCGACACCCGCAAACTTTAGCTGTTTCAGAAGGATGATGTATCTATGATTACGCTGCTCCTTCGGCTCTTTCATAAATGAACTTTGAATTCCTGAGACCATCTCGGAGATTTTATCAGGACCAGATCTCCAACCAATATTCTCATACACCGGGACTTTGATTCCAGCCTTCCGTGCGCGTTGTTGAGCATTCAGTCCATCCGAACTGTTATGACCAAAGAAGTCATTTTTCAACATGTCTTGCACAAATTTCTATTCAGTACCAGAGCCGGTACACCCTCGCCCCGACGATCTTCGTTGATAGTCTCAAACAAAAGCTTCTCTAGGGCCGATTCTTTGAATTTCGGCTCTTTACCGAAACAACAATTGGTCCCATCGAATGAGGTCCCAGATATAAAAGCTATCAGTACAGTCGCAAATAAAGCAATCATTCTACCAACAGCAGAACTAACTCCCTGCCACCACATTCGCACATCACCCAGAAGTAGATTCTTAAATTATACCTGTAAGTGCATTTCACTTTGGTGCAACACAAGAGGAAACTTGCAGTCTCGCCTCTTAACAGCTCAGAATGATAAAACTCGAAGGCAGGCACCCAAAATGACTTTGAGCTGGATGCCCATCACCTTTAGCCATAAGCTGCATCCAACTTGAATATACTGTTTCATAGTATATGATTTTGATAGGTTCGGGCGAAGAGCAAACAATGAAACCACCAAGTTACAGCTCTATTCTCCTAGGAATATGTGTTTCCATTGCACATACACCTCTGTTTGCTGCCGAAGAACAACAATCAAATCCAGTTATTTTACAGTCGGTAGAAATAGACGAAGGCAGTCAGAATGTCTTTGTCGGTAGAGTCGCTGACAACAAGAATAGATTGTGTGAATTGTGGAATATTCAACACGAAAATCCACGCTCCACATTTAAGGTTCCAGCGACTATTCGTGGTATCTATGTTTTGGACTACAACAGCAAATTGAATCAGTTGGTTCTTGCTGGAGTCGATGAAAGTAAAAATGCTTACCTGGCTTTTCCAAATACAAGAAACAAGTTTTTGCGCATGAGAATAGGCAATACTTCTTGCAGATCGATTCAAATTAGCCCAGATGGAAAAATGATTGCAGCTGCCGAATCTCGATACAACGGTGACTCACTAAATCCGCATAATTGTTTCGTTTCAGCTCATCCTACATCAATTAGTTTTTTTGATACCAAACAAGGTAATGCTATTGCAAAATTCGAAGCACACTCAAAAGGAATAAATTGTGTTTGCTTCAGTCCAGACGGCAAAAACATAGTTTCATCTTCCAATGACAATTTCGTTAAAATATGGTGCGTAGATTCCCAAAAAGTTCTACTGAAAATTCCAACACCTTCGCCAGTAAAATCTATTCTTTACGATAATAAAGGCGAGTATCTAGCAGGTGCAGTCAATAATGAAATCTTCATATGGAAAACCTCTGAAGGCAATCTCGTTAAGAAGCTGAGAGGTCATTGTGATAGAGTTTCTTGTTTAAGCTTCAACCCCGAGAGTAATCAGCTAGCAAGTGGTAGTTATGATAAGTCTATTCGGATTTGGGACATTGATAGCGGACAGGAACTCAAAAATCTTAGAGTGCACGACGATTTGGTAATCGACTTGAAATTCAGTGCTACCGGTAAGTTTTTAGTGTCTGCAGGATGGGATGGGATGGTAAATGTGCTTGACGGAAAGAACTGGAAAATAATCAGAACTTTCGATGTTCGATGA
>JAUIJG010000210.1 GCA_030431355.1 bacterium | reverse complement strand
CAGTATCCATATTTTGCTATAAGACTCATCTTCTAATAAAATTTGAAGAAGATGTGTTCCTACCAAACCTGTAGCGCCTATAATTGCTGCTGTTTTATTCATCTTGCTCATTCAAATCACTAAAATCGGTAAACTGTGCCGTAAAGCTACTCGTAAAGCTCAATTGCCCCTTGTCAGGACTTAGTTCAGATTGGGCAAAAGCAATAATAGGCAGCCCTTTTAGTCCGAACCAGAGGGAGAGATTTTCGGTCAGTCCGCCGAATGCGACACCAAGTAAATTGGCCGAGAGAAGTTGAAGCGGCAGTTTGGTATCACGGAAGCATCTGGAGAAAGTCATGCTGCCGAACAGAATAGGTCCGCAAGCGATGAGTGACGCGATCACGCCGATGGCGACCGGGCTCATCGAAGTGTGTTCAGGCACCTTCCATAGATAGTCAATGGTGCAGCAGACCAGGAGCCCGCCATAGAGAAACGGCAGAGGGATTTTTTTGTACTTGATCACAAACAGGTTGGCAAACCATGCCAGGGTCAGAATAGTCATGATTACAATGGAACTTACCAGCCAGGTTGCTCCGAATAGCAGGGATAACTGGGTGATGGATTTCGTCTCCACAAGCATGAATGCCTGACCGAGAAAGAACATATTGCCCCATTCTCCAGGACTGATGCTCTCTTTAGCCTCGGCTGTTTTAGGCGTTTTGAGAACCGCGAGAATTGTAGGTATCACCACCGCTATCAACAAAACGGAGAAGTAGAGGATCATTCCATTGACATTGAATTCGGTGAATAGAAATGGCCAGTCATCGGTGGAAGGGCTGGTTTTAACTTCTTTGCCCGGAGGCGGCCACTGTTCCAGTCCACGACTGGCGTATGCCACCACATCCGATGGAGGTTCTTTGGCGCCCGGTCCGAACACGAAGATTACACTGTCCCATTTTCGATCTACATAAGCGAATGGTTTCTTGCCCCAGGCTTTATATATGGTGTTATAAATTCTTTCGGTGATGAAATTGTCCGGACCGGTGGCATAGGAGAGAACCACCACACCGTCTGGTTTAAGGGCATTGAGAGCCGCTTTCATTGATTCTTCTGTGTAGACAAAGTTGTCTATACGCAGGAAAGATGAACGCTTTATAGTAGCTCCCGGGTCCAGGTCGGCGAAGAGAATCAGGTCATATTTCTTCTTTGTGTATCTGAGATAAGAGCGAGCATCTTCCGCGAAGGCATGCACCCTCGGGTCTTGCCAGGGGTGGTTCGGATGTATTGTCTTGCCATAGGTGGCGATGACCGGATCGATCTCGACGGCGTCCACTGATTTTGCCCCATAGGACAAAGCGCAGGCGGCGTCGTTGCCCGAGCCTGCCCCCAGAACAAGCACATCATCATGATCCGGCGCGAATAAGAATGGCGTGCGTGTCCGTCGATAATAGTATTGAACTGTCTCCGTGTGGACATTCCTGGGTTTAATCGTGAGGAACTTTTCTTCCTCTTCTTTTGGAAGTATCTTCAGCCCGGTGTGAAAGTATTCGTTGTTAGAGTTTAGAACATAGCTGCCTGCGCCGAGAGCTTCCTCCGCCACGGGCACCACGGTTAGTTTGCTGTAGGGGGACCAGCAGCTATCCGAGTAGATGAAGACACTTGTGACAGCGGCCACAAGACCCACAGCCGTCACCGCCAGTTTTAGCTTTTTGCTGTCGATAACAAAGAGAGTGGATGCGGTGAGAATCAATAGCCAGACATAGCAATCGAAGCTGAACCAGGAGACAAGACCGATTGCGGCGGTACCGGCTATGCTACCAAGGAGATTTATGGAATAGGCGCTCAGGGGTTTGTGCTTTTCGAACTCCGCTCCCAGGCTCACTCCAATGCGACGGAAAACCGTAAAAAGGCATCCTATTAGAGTGAAAAGAATTGTCAGGGCAAGTATGACGTTTCCGGTATTGGCTGCCTCTATTTTTATTGTCAGGGCGGAGAGGTTTAGTGGAACAGCAAAGAGACATCCGGCTATCAGAATGACCGCCGCCAGAATGCTGGCAGCCGCTGAATCTAGTGGTGAGGATTTGGAGCCGTCTTTTGTCTGGGTTGACTGGACTATCAGTCCGGTGGAGGTGGAGACCAGTGCCACCATCACGATCAGGTTCGGAAAAATTCTAACCAGAACCAGCTCGCAACTGAGCCAGCGGATGCATAAAATCTCCGCGAAGAGAAGAACAAAACTGACCCAGAACAGCTTTCTGGCGCTTACCTTGTTCTCGCTTAGACTTTCCAGGGCGTTCCCTCCCCCAGGTAGTAAATTCGGTCTTCTTTAGTCTTCTACCCTCCGGCTGGACAATATATATCCGGCGGCTCATGGATGTTACGGACCTCCCCATGGACGCTGGCACTCGGACCGTTAACGGCAGATAATTCCTGCCTGCCTGGGAGAATATCAGGGTAAATCCCGTTTTAGTTTGACCGGGGTTGCCGCAGTATAGAGTCCGGAGTTGGCATTGTCCCGGTAGATTGAATTATGCAAGACCCTTCTGTCCCAAAAGTTTCATTGAGCTGGCAGGCTCAACAGAGAGAATCTATTAAATTCTGGATGAGTGTGGAGGCAGGTCGCAGTGCTGCTAAGACATACCGAATGCATCAGCAAAGAGGCAGCCGCAGGGCCTATGAATACGCCACCGGAATTATTGAAAGTTTGAAGGACGAAAGCTACAAAACCGCTGCCCAGAAAGAGTTCGATCTTGCTGTTTCGTTGCTGTTAGAGGGTGAGGAGTCAGAGATGATTTCCTAGACTAGATAGGTTTTCCGGATTTAGCTCAGATCAGGCTATTGTTCAACCCTTTTCAGTTCATTGGCTTCCAGGTCCTTAAATTCCAGGACTTCCAGGGCGTCTTCGTGGGTCGATTCCAGAATCACCGGCGGGGCAACACCTTCTTCCAGGGCTTCTCTCCAGCGGTCCGCGCAGAGACACCAGTGATCTCCGGGCTTGAGCCCGGGAAAACCGAAGGCTGGATTGGGTGTGGAGAGATCGTTGCCTTTTGAGCGGGTATATTCGAGAAACTCTTCGGTTACAACGGCACAAACCGAATGATTGCCAAAGTCTTCCGGGGTAACTTCGCAGTAGCCCGTGCGGGTAAATCCTGTGACAGGCTTATCACAGCAAGGTTTCAGTGCTTTTCCATATACATTTCTGTGCATGTCTTCTCTTCCCCCGGGGCTGCTTGCTCCTCGATCAGCTCGATCAGTTAGATTCTACAGACTTTCCCGGCGGGATAAAGATGATCTAGATTAGATTAGATTTCCTTGTTCACCACGAACTCGCTTTTCGGCTGCACCCGTGGGATTGTCGCCGGTTTTATCTTGAGTCAGGGTTTACCCTATTCGGCTGGGAATGGGAATAATTAATAATGAAGGCTCGATTAGTATCCGGAGTGATGATGCGCTCAATTGACGATAAGCATGAAGTCGCTTTTGGTAAGTCAGGAAAGTTCCGTATAGACCTGGACAAAGCTCTGGGCTGGTCTCAGGTTGTCTTTTATTCTCTGGGGATTTTAAGCCTCACTAGATACCTGTCGATCTACTATTTCCCGTCTTCTTCTATGGCGCAGTTCTTTTCTCACTTAAGCACGATGATGCATGGAAGCGCTCTCAGTGGGCTCTGGTATGGAGTCGTCGCCAGTCTGTGTTTAGCCACCGTCGTCGTGCTTGGCTCTCCTGTCTCTCTGGTATTTCTCAAATGCAGCAAAGACAATGTCCTGACTTCCGGTAGCCGACCGGTTTTCGAAAGGGAAGGTTTTTGGAAGGGTGTTGAGTTGGTTTTGCTCAACCTCCATCGATGCCATGGACTTTTATTCTTCCTGGCAGTATCTCTTTTCGTTAGTAGCGGAATTCTCTGGGTTGTCTCTTCTATGGCTAACCCGCCGGTTTTGTGGTCGCTTCTTGCATTGCTTTTGCCCGTGGTCGCGACCGGGCTGGCCGCTTCTAAGATTAAGAACAATTTTTGCACCAACATACTTCCTTATTTTGGTGCCCAGGTAGGCTTTTTGTCTTTCCTTGCCGTGGCCGTGTTCTCGCACATGGGTATCGGCTATCACGTGGCAAACTGGCTCCAGGCTTGCATGAGAGATGCCTCGATGTATGGTCCGACTGACGCGACCGCCCCTTTTGTCGCTCTCACTTCCACTGTCATTTATCTAGCTATTACTTCGATTTTCTTCCCTCTGGCTTCTCGCCTGGGTCTTGCTTATCAGCAAGCTTTGAAGAGCATAGTCGTGGCACGCAAACCTGTTTTAGATAGCCTGATTCAGACATTCAGTCGCTCTACGAAAACTCTGAGCCTGAAGCGAGAAGTTAGTTGGCTGGGGGATTTCGGGCGGTCAGTCTCCTGGATTACAATCTGCTATGTGGCCCTGTTCGCATTTGTAGGCCAGGCCTATCTAGCCTTCACAAGCCAACCTGACTCTTCCGTATGCAGTTTGGTGTGGGCGATTCAAAACTGGATTGTTGCTTCCGCTCTGGATGCCAATTTGCATGAGTTAGTTGTAGGCGATCCAGCGCTTGTTCTATTTGTCGCCAGTATAATCGCCGCCTATGGATACATCCCGCTTGCCCTGACGGCGGTCAACTTTCTGCCGAATCGTAAGCGAAGAAGAGTCAAGTTCGATGAGACCGGCGTAACCAGCGAACAGAACTTTGTCAAATACCTGACCGCCTCTCCCCATAGACCCTGGAGTTCTTTGAGGAAAGTCTCCCTCGATCTCAAAGGCGTGTTACTACTAAGCTTTGACAAGTTCAAAGATTTGAAGATTTGCGTCAAAGACGCCGACGAAGAAAATCTGCTAAAACTTTTAAACACCGCCGACGAAAAGTCACCTTATTGTACTTTCGACCCGGATGCGATCAAATTGAGAAAGTCGCTCCGGGCGAATGTCGGAGCCGAACTTATTGAAGCGGATCGAGATGTGGACTCTACCATCTTCAAGACCCAGGAGCAGGATGCTCTTTTGATCGGCGGCAGATATCGGGTGGTCAAACTGTTGTCCACCAGACCACTCTCGGCCGTTTATCTTGCCCGGGATGAAGATTCTCGATTGGTGGTGGTGAAGCAGTTTGTCACTCCTGAAAGTTCGGCAGGGGGAGAGTACTGGCGGCAAGCTCTACACAAAGAGTACAGCTTGCTAAAAGATCTAAAGCTGGATTCGGTGGCTGATGTTCTGGATATAGTAGAGGAAGAAGATGCTTCATATCTGGTGCTTCAGCACCTGCCTGGCCAAACTCTTAGAGAGTATATAACCAAGCAGGGACCTCGAAGCGCCAGGGAAACGCGGATCTGGGCAAAGCGGCTGGCTGAGCTTATGGCCGAGTTGCACTCCATGGACCCTCCCGTCATTCACCGGGATTTGACCCCGGACAATATCATTATTGATGAGAACGGAGCGCTGAGAGTGATTGATTTCGGTGCCGCTCATCAGTTCATGGAAGGTGTTACCGGCACCCTGGTCGGCAAGCAATGTTACATCTCTCCTGAGCAGCTCAGGGGCAAGGTCGATACCGCTAATGATATCTACAGCTATGGTTGCGTACTAAACTTCCTGGTCACCGGAGCTGACCCGAGAGCGCTGAAAGAAAGCAGCCCCCTGGACGAAGGCTGCAACATCGGCGAGTCTTTCAATCAGTTGATCAAAGATTGCACCAAATTTGATGAGGAAGAGCGAATTGAATCCTTCGAAGCGATCTCTACCAGATTGGATGAAATTGAAAGGGCGAATGAGAGAGCTTCCGGTGGTGTTGTCAGCGATCTTGTCTTTCTCGCCAAGCACCAGGCCGCTCGTGCGGCCAGAGATAGATTGGAGAGAGAGGCGCAAGTACTGCTAGAGAGACAGGCGGAAGAAGAAGCTTTAGCCAAAAAGATCGAAGAACTTGGCGATGCCCAGTCAAAAGATTCGGATCAGTTCCTTGCCAGAGTTTCTGAGGTGATAGGCTCCACAAGCGACAATTTAGGAGGTTCAGTTCAAGCTCCTGATACCACTGCCACATCTGATATTGCTCCGGTGGTTACTCCAGTCACTCTGGAAGAGCTTCTAAAGGCAAAGGTTAAAGAGCAGTCTGAGCAAGACACCTTCCGATTCACATTATGCGATTTGGCAGGGGATTTGAAGAAAGTCTTTAGCACGCTCTCTATGAGGCTTCTGCCGTATCAAATTATTTCGGCGGCATACATCATTTATATGTACGCTGTTTTCGGTGCACCTGCAAACACTATGGCGTTTCTGTTCAGCCTATCTGGTAAGAGCAAGTGGGATGACTTGAAGGCTGTCGGTTCAGTTCTCTCCGGTGATTTATCCAGAGAGTTTAGAATGGAGAGACCCTACTTCGGTGATCCTCGTTGGATCAAAGAGACCGGTCATAGTTGGCTTCCTGTCCCCTGTTTGGCAGCTTTGTTCTTCCCGTTATTTGTTCTGCCCTGGATGATAACCTACCACCTGCGTCAGCAATCAAAGGCTTTCTCCGCATATTTGAAGTATAAGTTCGGTGTCGACCTTCATTGTTTGTTCGGGCGCTTTAACTTTCTTGGGAAGGGGAAGAGAGCCGAAAATGATATTGATGATGGTGAACCCTTAGAGAGTCCCGGGGGCGAATTGCTGTCTTTGAGGCAGAATATAGAGGATAGAAAAGAGCCAGCCGCTTTCTTCTTCTCTTCTGCCTTTACTACCGCTGCTATTCTGATGACAGTGCTGGGTCTTCCCGGACTAATCGCTCTTGCGATTTATTTCAGCAGTAGCCTGCCTCCTTTTGCCGGCTTCTACGATGGCACTGCCTGGAGCCGGGAATTTTTCATCATCTATTTTTATATTTATTCTCTAGGCTGGGGACTGAGCACAATCTTTATGCGTTCCTGGTTTACGTTCCCATTGAATTTTGTAAGCACCGAATATGATGTTAAGGTCTACGATGACCTCGTCTTCAAGAGCCGCTACAAAGGGTGGTTCTCTTCTTTGGTCTATCTATCCACTAACCAGGTAATTCCCTGGAGTGAAGTTAAGAAGATTGATGTCACCGGCAATTTGAATAGAGACGGCTTACTGGAGAGAATTGAAAGTCCTGTGGCTAAGTCTATTTTGAAGAAGTTTCGGAAGCTATTATTCCTCCATGATTCAATCTCCCAGCAGGTCAGAAACAAAGAGAACATTCTATATATAGATGTTGAAAGTGGTCAGCAAAATTCTATGCCGGTCATGATTTATTTGGATGAACTGACTGACCGGGAGAAATGTCAGCTCTTTCATAAGATCAAGCAAAGTGCCTCACATATACCTTTGAGCGCCGAGGTTCAAAAGGCTCTCATCGGCTCGGAGGTTTTGCAAGACCAGCGTTATACCGAGTTGTGGTTCGATATTCTCGGACGTGATCTATCCTCCAGATTGGATGAGTTGGAGCCGCAGACAGAACTCTCTTCCGGCAAGTACACGGTGGACAGTAAGTTGCGTAGCGGTGGCGAAGCTGTCACATACCTGGCGAAGAATGAAGAAGGCAAGACTGTGGTTCTGAAGCGATTTCAGCTGGCTGCCTCTGATAACATATCAACCTTTGTCCAATCGGCTGCCTCTTTTGAAAATGAGTCCGCCCTGTTAAGTCAGCTTGATCATCCGTCCATTGTGGACCTTCTCGATTTCTTTATTGATGGATCCTCGGCTTATTTGGTGCTTGAACATCTAGAGGGTTATACTATCCGCGACTACGTGGCAGAACACGGGGTGATGGAAAAGAAAAAGGTCCTTGCGGTGGCTGAGCAGCTCTGTGAAGTCCTGGAATATCTACATGGTAAAGAACCACCTGTAGTGCATAGAGATTTCACGCCAGACAATATTTTGATAGGTGAAGATGGAGCTGTCAAAGTAATAGACTTTAGCGTGGCGGAACAAAAGCAGAGCAAGAAAGAGAGCGACTGTGCCGGTAAGCACGCTTATACACCTCCGGAACAGTTTAGAGGTGACGCCTGTCCCCAGAGTGATGTTTACGCCCTGGGTGGGGTCATGGCATATCTTTTAACCGGTGACGATCCTGAACCTCTTTCTCAGATTAAGCTTGGTGCAGATGTGGACAATAGACTCAGGCGCATAGTAGAGACCGCTACTGCACTGGAACTTGAAGAGCGCTATAGCTCCGCTTCCTGGCTAAAAGCAGAAATTCTTGATGCTGCCGGAGTTGAAAGAGAAGAGTCGATTCAAGACAATGATGCAAATGAGCCTGATTCTGATTCTGATTCTGACTGCGGCGATACTATTTGTGATGCTCAGCCTTCCCTGGTTGTGAAGTTGCCTGAAGAGAAAGAGCTTGCTGTCCCGAGAGATAAAGGGTCCGATTAATTAAGGCTTTTGGAAACTATTTCAGCAGAAATTACCGATTATTCGCGACTTCCACAATCTTTCTGGCTTTGTACTGAAGGTCGTTCGCTTTGGCTGAATTGCCGCTGGTTTCGAGCATCGCCGCCCAGCCAAAGAGGGTGGAGGCGCATTCGGGATGGGATTTGCCCAGGCAATTTTTAAACATCTCCAGAGCTTCTTTGTACTTAGCTTCAGAGGCTTCTTTCTCCCCTGCGAAGGCATGCATTTTAGCCTGGCTTCTTAACTGTTCTGCCACGAATCGGTGCTCTTCGCCAACGGTTGCTCTAACCAGGGACATTGCTCTATCGGATATGGCTTTCGCCTGTTTGAACTTTCCTTTACTGGCTAGCACTTCGGCTTCTTGCATCTCTACTTTCGCGTAGGCTGGGTGACCTTCTCCCAGTCGGTCTCTTGCTATGGGGATTGACTGTTCCAAGATTTTTTCGGCTTTGTCGAATTTGCCTTCTTTTATATGGAATGTTGTTAGATTCGTCAGGGTCTCAAGATTGGCCGCCTGGAGATATTCTTTTGCCGAGAGGCTCTGGGAAAGGGCATGGGCTTTTTGAATCAGGGGACCGGCTTCCTCGTTGTTGTTCTCTATAAGGAAAAGCTCAGCCATCAGATTGAATACCAGACATCGGCCAGCTTTATTCGTTTCATTGACAGGACCCAGCTCTTCCAGGCACTTTCTGTAGTATCTCTTGGCGCTTT
>JAUIJG010000209.1 GCA_030431355.1 bacterium | reverse complement strand
GGATTTGTCCTGGCTCCATGCTGGAGAAGAGCCGACGTGATCACCGATGCCGAGCTGACCGAAATTCGCTATGGAGAGAAACCGGCAGCTTTTCTTCGTGGAATCAAAGCACTATACGCCGGAACCTTGCTCAATTGCATAGGGCTTGCCATAGTCCTACTGGCAGCCACAAGGATAGCTGAGCCATTTTTGTTCTGGAACGAATGGCTTCCCGGCTGGTTCTTCGGCTCTGTGGAGTTTTTTGTGAAGCTTATCGGAACCCCACTGACAATAAACCTGGGCTCCCCGGAGGAGGTTTGGATTCGTTCCACAAACAATTTTATCTCTCTACTGGTTATCGCCCTGACCAGCACCCTGTACTCAACAACCGGTGGTCTACGAAGCGTGGTGGCTACTGACGTTGTGCAGTTCATGATCGGCTTGAGCGGCTCGTTCATATACGCATGGTTCATAGTCACCACAATCGGAGGTCTACCGGCCTTATTTGAGGGACTAAATCAGCAGATGATGACTGGTGGTCCCGGTGGTATCACCATTGATCAGCTCCTGGCATTCTCTCCGAGCCAAGCCAAGGATATGGGAATGGTGCTTCTTACCGTTATCGGCATCCAGTGGCTTACCCAGATGAACTCCGACGGCAGCGGCTACCTGGCCCAGAGGACCATGGCCTGCAAAAGCGACCGAGAAGCAAAAATGGCTTCTATCGTCTTTGTCTTCGCCCAACTATTATTGAGGGGCTTAACCTGGCTTCCCATCGCCCTTGGCTTACTGATATTGTTTCCACCGGATCCCAATCTTTCAGAGAGCCTGGTAAGAGCGGAGAGGGAGACAACCTTTGTGAGAGGTATTGTGGAGCTATTACCCCCTGGTGCAAAGGGGCTGATGATGGTGGGAATGCTGGCGGCGCTCGCCTCAACCATCGATACCCATCTAAACTGGGGAAGCTCCTATTGGACCAACGATATCTATAAACGCTTCCTGTCCCGTTTTTTTACCAAAGAAGAGCCGAGCGCCAGATCGCTGGTCTGGGTAGCGAGGGGCTCTAACATAGTCATTCTTTCAATCGCCATTTTCGTGATGACCAGACTCTCTTCCATACAAGACGCCTGGAAGCAAAGTCTTCTATTCGGGGCAGGCATAGGAATAGTTCTGGTTTTGCGCTGGATCTGGTGGAGAATAAACGTCTGGGCAGAGATTGCCTGCATGCTTGTTTCCATACTTATGGTGCCGGTTTTGCTTATCTTCATGCCGAATGCGGATGAAGGAGTGCGAATCCTTTCGCTAGCGACGGTCTCACTGGTAGTATGTGTTCTCGTATCATACCTGGGTCCCGCCGAATCGAAAGAGAGACTGGTTGAATTCTATAAACGTGTAAAACCACCGGGCTTCTGGGGATCCATCGCCGAAGCCGCCGGGGAAGACCCTTCGGTACCAAGAAAGAGGCTCCTGCAAGCAGGCTCGGCCACTGCCATAGCTGCATTCTCTTTCTTTTGCCTGTTGGCCGGAATAGGCTCCTGGATCTGCCATAGCCCAAGTCCCACATGGCTGCCTGACCGCAACATCTGGATCGCGGTCCTTATCTTTACTGCCATCGCCCTGATACCGGTATGGTGGCACCTGGCTTTTAAAGAATCGAACTGAGACTTCTATTTTTTCAGTCCGGAAATTTTCTTCTCAAGACTGGCGGCTTGCAGTCCCTGACCGGTTTTCCGCAAAGCAATCAGAAGAGCGTCAAGACATTGTTTGTAATCATCACTGGCGGTATTACCACTCTCTTCCATCAAAGAGATGGCTGTTTTATAGACATAAGAAGCCTCTTCATATCTATACTGCTTTGATAGAATTCTTCCCATGTTGCTCAAAGTAATAGAGACTGTGGGGTCCTTACGTCCATAAGCCTTGATAAACAATTTCTGGGCTTTGGATAGAAGAGGGATCGCTTGAAAGTACATCTCTTTTGCTTCATAGACAGAAGCCAAATTATTTAAAATCATCGCCTTTCGAGCACTCTGCTTGGGATAATTGTCAACCTGCCGCAAAGCTACCAGAAATAACTTCTCAGCCTTCGTGTAATCTTCCTTCTTAAGAGCTTCCAGACCCTCTTTGTTGTTCACGTCCACCGAACGCGACATGAGGACAGCCATCTCGCGGGCTTTCTCTTCAGGGCTTTGTAATGGTGCGGAACTCTCTGCTTCAGGTTGACTCTGCTTTTCGCCCTTCACCGGATTAGCAGGATCGGGAACCGCCCCTTTTTTGGTGCAACCGAATACGGCACCAACCATAGTGATCGCCACCAGAATCGTCACCGAATTTCTAAGAATTTCAGATTTTGCTATCTTCATGGGAAAGGGTCCGCCAGCCAACTAATTATTCGCGATGAGACTACAGTTTACCCTCTCCTGAACATAGAGAACACTAACGAGAGGAGCAAATCCGCTTGACATTAATTCATATTGTAGAACATAGGGAATGGCAAACTATACTGGAAATTGCCCATTCGCAAGCCTTGGGACGACATCGGCAAAGATTGACAGCGGCGCACTTGACAGCACAAACGGCTCGCGCAGCCAGTATAATGACCCTGTAATAATTTGGAATAAAGCTGCCTAATCCAAATTATTGACAAGTAGAGATGTGATGGAACATCTGGTGGACGAAATATCCAGGTCAGAGAAGTCAGCGAAAATGATTGAACAGAAAAATAACAGACCGAAAAAGTATCTGAAAAACATCCCTTATCTTCTGGCGCTCTTATTTCTACTGGCTGCCGTACTCAAACCGGAGTTTCCGGTCATCGCCTCTCCTTACGGCCCACCTCCTATGGTGATACCTACTACACCTGTGGTTCCCACACCTATCTTCACGCCTCCCATCGTCGTTCCCACCGATGTGGAGTCTTCAATCCCCTCCTTTCCGGGAAACAGTCCCGGATTGATCAATTTGATCTCTGCTCCGGCTTTGAACGGGATCCAGCTCATAGAAGATTCTGACTTTCCCTTGCAATCCAATCTAAAAGGCCCCACTTCAGGCATTTCGATTCGGCAAACCGATGGAACCGTCTACCAGAAAGTAGGCGACTATGTGGTCAAGCTTGTCAAAGGAGAGATTCTGGTCTCGGTAAAACGCCCATCCCAAACAGCTCTTATAAATACGCCATTCGGCTCCATAGCAGTTGGCGCCAACGGTGACATAATCGTCAAGTATACGGACGGCGTGATGCGTGTTATGAACCTGGACGGCACCGGGCAGACTATCAAGGTGCAGTTGGATCAAGGTCCTTTCGCCGGTCCCCAGGATCCGACAGTGGCACTGGCTCCGGGGTATGAAGTGGTGGCTTCCGAGAAAAAACTGACCCGCTCCAATCTCAGACCCAGAGACGGAATTGCAAGAAGGCACTTTAAGTTGCTGGAGAACGCTCACCTGGCTGTCAGCGAATTTTCCGTGGAAAGCGCTTTGAACGCCAGCGATGTAATCGCGGATCTAAGACAGAGCGCTTCGGGAGTGAAAGAGAGAAAGATTCTTGGAGACATGTCTAAAATGGCAGCGGTGCTCAACTTCAAAAACGGCACCCAGGGATTCTCGGTAGAAGAGTAGAAGAATTGACTTCGGGAATAGAGCCCGGACCTAAAGCAGCAAGGTCTTCACCATATCAGCTCCTCGCGGTAGCCCTGCTTCTTCTGATTCCGATTTTGCTTGCTTTCGGTCAGAGTCTGTTCGCCTATTTCACCTGTGATGACCTCTGGCACCTCCCGCGGTTCGCCCAAGCCATGGCGACAGCGGATCCTCTGATGCTTCTGGACAGCTTCTGGAAGCCCTGGGCCGATAGAACCACAGCCTATCTGTTTTATCGTCCGGTTACAGAGCTTACCCTGGTCTCTGACTTTCTTCTTTACCGGGGAAACGCTTTCGGTTATCACCTGAGCAACATAATCTTTCACTGGATAAATTCCATCCTGGTCTTTTATCTTGCCTCCGCTTTGTTTTCAATCTTTATTCAATCATCCCCGGATAAGAAGCAGAGCAAAGTCTCATTGAAATGGCAATTCATGGCACCATATTTCGTATCACTTCTCTTTGCCATACATCCGCTGAACACAGAGCCTGTCTCCTGGGTTCTCTGCCGAGCTGACCTGGTTGGTGCCATGTTCTACCTTTTGACTTTGATAGCGGTGCTAGTCAGCTTTAGGAACAACTCTCCGGGGGCGTTCAGATTATCTTATCTCTTCCTTGTCGGAGGGCTCTTAAGCAAAGAGTCCTGTGCCACGTTGCCGCTGGTGCTCATGCCTCTCATCTTCATGCTCGAGCACGGAAACAGTATCAAACCAAATAACAAAGTTATCTTCGCCACCACGATTAAGAAAGTACGATTTCACTGGATGATACTAATCGCCTATCTTGGGCTGCGTGCCTTTGTTCTTGATTCCATAAGCGGAGGCTACGTGGGCTCCATCGGTTATGTGCTCAGTGAATCCATTCTGGAGAGACTTTTCATTCCAGTAAGCCTGTGGAAGATCTTTCATCCCTTCAATATTGAAGTCTTTGAAAGCGATTCAAATTTTTTAGAGATCGCTTTACGCCTAACCTATGGTCTAATCGCGATTTTGCTTGTGGTGAACACAAAATTGAGTCGTTCCATAGAGAGAAGAAGCGGATTTTTCATCCTATCAATGCTCTTTCTAAGTCTTCTATTTAGTGTCAACACACCGGTCTGGTCCATTACCGATGGAATGGCCGGAAGCCGCATAGCCTACTTCCTTACCGTTCCCGTTGCCCTCGGAATAGTGTTGCTTCTGGTGCCGGCGCCGACCAAAAATTTCAGCAAGGAAAATATCCTCTATTTTGCCGGTCTTTTTTGCCTTGCTTTGCTTGCCTCAATATACATATCAATCTCCCGGGTAAACACCGGCGCCTGGCTTCAGGCTTCAGATGAGATCAGAAAAGTAAAATCAGAGATAGAAAGACAGTGCCGGACTCTATCCCCCGGGCAAAATTTGACGATCTTCAACCTGCCTGATCACATAAAAGGCACCATCGCATTTTTTTCCAGCGACTATGTCAAAGGTCTGCTCCAACCACCTTTAACTTCAAAGGACTTCAGCCCCAGGGTTGTGAGCCTGGATGGTTGCCCTCTCAAATCCCCCCTCCTCAACAAAGATCTGGTTCGAGCCACGGTTAAGAAGAACAGTTCTCAACTGAGCATCTGGTCTCAGCCAGACAAAAGACTGATTCCCTTTTTCCTGGAAGAGCCAGTGCAAACTGAAACCAGGGAGTTGAAAGTCATAAGCCTTGGTCACTTTGGAAAGCCGAAGAAAAAAGATGGCAAATACAATGTGTTTGAAAATTCGGCCCCAGGGAATGAGATAGCGAGCTTTGAAATTAGAGCAAACTTTTCCGGCAAAGTCTTTGAAGAGCAATTACTCTGCCTGGAGATAGCTTCTGACAAAGAGATAAAGAAGGTCAAAGCAGGCTCTTTGTGCTGGCATGCGGGCCAGGAGAAGGAGGAGATACTCCCTATCTTTTTTCAACTCCTTAAAAAACAAGGACAAAAAACCTATAAACTTCCCCTGGGCAGCCACAAAGATTGGCTAAAGATCCGGACACAATCAAAGAATACGACCCTCAGGCTGGATCTGCCCCCGAAAAACTTCAATCTAAAGAGGGCTTACTTAGAACCGCTGCCGCTGAGCCAACCGCGCCTGACTCCAGCCGGTGATTATTCAATGGATACAAACGGCACAATCTTGCTTAAGGATAGAACTCTGAGTCTCGACTATGACCTTTTGCAAGTGAGACAGGCGAAAAGACTCATTTTGGAGGTCTCCCATCCAAATACTCAGTTTGCAATCTACAACCGTACCCTACTGGATATGGAAAGATCAAAAGCAGAGAACCGGCTGAAGACTATTGGGATAGATTCTCTAAAAGGTAAGCATAAACTGAATTTGGACTTCGCCCGCTCTTTTATAAATGGTGACTACGCCTACTTTCAGGTTCGTATAGCCGGGGTGGATGAAAACGGCCTCGTATGCGGTGCCTACTCCATGCCGCTGGACATTCGAGTAGATAAGAAATAGAAACCTATACCGGGGTTGCGATCAGACCACCGGAGGGGTTTACCCCCACTGATTTGGCGAGATTAACCATTTCAAAAACGCTGTCATGAAAAGCGTCCGTCAATCGTTTTATACTCTCTCGCTTCTCTCCCGGCTCCACTAAATCCCCCACCCGCAATGGCTCTCCGATAGAAGCCACGAATCGAGGTCCTTTCCGTTTTCGAGAGCCTCCAGGGCTATCTTGGCTGTTCCTGTCTTAAATCTGTGTGTCTCCCCGTCATAAAACACATTTCCTTCCGGAAAAACCACCACCGGTTCTCCGGACAACAACTGCCTGGTTGAATAACCGACCAGGTCCAGACGCGGATTGGCAGGAAATGCGCCCACGCTCATCACCGCCGCACGCTGCAGCCCTTTCATCTCGTTGGGAGAGACCATATAGTTGGCCCGACGATTCAAGAGATACTGCACAACCAGTCCGTCAAATCGAGAGGTATGGTTCGAGATAAGAATGAAAGGCTCGTCCGCAGGCAAATGCTCCATGCCTAAGATATTGGCCGAATTAAAATGGGTGTTAATCACAAACCGGTTTATGGTGTTCCATAGAGGATACCCAAAGAAAGATTTTCCATCGAATAAACTATCAGCCATCCCTGCCATCATCAGAACCTCCAGAAACGAATTCCTACACTCTCAACTTTAGGACAATCAGAGAGCGGAAAGAGACAGAACAGAACAGTTTTCGGACTGTGGGGAAGAGCCGGTCAGACAACCACCCCTGTTTTTCTCAGCCACTTTTCTATGGAATAGCGAAGTAATAAGAGCTAATATAAATAGCGGTAGGCCACTTACAGGAAGCATTTTAATGAGTCCAGCGAATCAAAGGGATCACTCTCACCTGCCCGATCAAAGTGAGATCGAGCGTTGCATGCAAGAGGCGATCATAGAAGCCCAGAATGGTATGGAAGAAGGTGGCGTACCGATAGGCTCAGTCTTAGTAAGGAATGGAAAAATCATAGGCCGGGGTCATAATCGAAGAATTCAATTCGGCGATCCCACAGCCCATGGGGAAATAGACTGTTTAAGGGCGGCTGGACGACAGAAGACTTACAAAGATACGGTTATCTATTCGACCCTGATGCCCTGCGCCATGTGCGCAGGAGCGGTTATTCAGTTCGGTATTCCTATAGTTGTGGCCGGAGAAGATAGAACTTTCGAAAGCTCCAGAAACCTGATGGAAAGTGCCGGTGTGAAAGTAATTGATTTAAATCTGGATGAGTGCTACGAGATGCTGCAAATTTTCGCGAAACGCAGTCCCAGTCTATGGAACGAGGATATAGGCGTAGACAGTTAGTAGCGAAATCAGCTTATAATGGGTTTTTCGAAATTCGAAAATAGTGGTACTGTAGATCAAGACGCTCCTATCAAAGGATGTGAACATGGTTAAAAGTTCCAACAAAAACCGAAAGAAAAATTCAGGGCAGACAGCTCTGTCCATCTGTCCTACGGACGGAAACGGCTGGTGCTCCTATCCCTTCTCTCCGGCCCAATTGGAAAAGAGGCTCAGGGCTAAACAGCTCGAAAAGCAGCTCGAAAAAGAGCTGGATGAGACCAGAAAGAAGAAAGCGGCCAAAAAAGCCGACTGAGATCAATCCCAAAAGACAGTAGTTCTCGACCTCGCGGTTAGCTCTAACCGGGGTTGGTCATCTCAATTCGAGTGGCACTCACGAGATCCCAGACGAATATGATGCCGTCGCCTTGCTTACTGTTGGTGCCGACGGCATCACAGATAAGCTTGACAACCTCGTCTACCTTCTCGTCTTCCAGGGCTACTTCAATTTTAATTCGCTCAGTAAGAAGGCCAAGGTTGTTAATGTCGGTACTCTTGTTCTCGGTGCCGAATCCCTGGGCTTTAATCACGGTCAGGCCAGGCACACCGGCTTTTCGCAACATGCTTTGAAGCCGGGTCAGGGACTTGGGTTTGATAACTGCGGAAACTAGTTTCATCGAGGTCTCATCCAAACTTTCCAAAACTTTGTAAGAGAGACCGACAATGATAACATTAAACAGGGTCGCTCCCTCGGCGCAGGAGATAATCCGGAAACTCATGCAAAGCAAACTGCTATTTCTCCGGAGTGTTTTTTTGGCTTTGTTCCTGGTCTGTGTCAATCAGGCTCTATCAGAGGCAAAAACTCTGGAGGGTGGAGTCAAACACCAGGAGTTAATGCCTTCCGTCCAGGAAGGCTTCCGTCAGGGTCAGAGACTCGATGCATCGATTTTTGAAAATCTAAATCAGTCAAACCGCTGGGTTCAAATTCCTGATTGGATGGCAGGCGCATGGACGATAAAAGAAGAGACAGCCGTCTTCAGAAGGAACTTCAAAACAGGACACTCCAGTAAAATTCCCCATCGCTTCAAAGCCCGACAGAAATTCGTCTACGGCATGCAAAAAGACCGACAGGGAGGAATTTGGCACTATGCTGGAGTGCCTTACAAATCTCTGGCCAAACTATCTAGAGAAGACGAAATTCACCTGGTAAAGGACAAGCAGTACGAGCCCTTCAATCAATCATCTGTTCGCTTTCGCTCCCTGGTCAATGTCATTCGAGTAAAGCGCTCCTCGCAAAAAATAAGCAAATCCTACCAGCAAGAGAGCATCACCACTTACACTCCCATCGAAGGTCGGTCCAATAGAATAAATCTATCCGCCTCCACGAAATCCTTCGATGAGAACGGCAATCCTCTCATTAGAGCGGATAACGAGGCCCTGGTTCGAAGATCAAAAGAGTTTGAGCCGCTGGATTCCTACAAAGGAAAAGACATGAAAGCCCTGTTCATCGAATTCTTGACCAGCACAGGAAGAACCAATCTCCTGCCTTGAATTCTTTATTTGGATTTCTTTTTCAACTCTCGAGCCCGCTGCTTCAATTTTTTGGACTCTTGCTCTTTGCCGACATCTTCTAGATTGCGCGCATAATCCTCAATGTACATCACCAGCTCCGGACTGTCCTTGCCCAATCTTTTCTCCTGAATGAT